>NZ_JCBCDA010000104.1:0-4572 GCF_059865615.1 Petrocella sp.
AATAAAAGAAGACACAGAAAAGCTAAAAAATCAGTTAGAAGCCAGGAAGTCCATTGACCGGGCAAAAGGTATTCTTATGGATCATAATCGAATAACCGACAAAGAGGCCTACAATCTCATTAGAAAACTGAGTATGGAAAAGCACGCTTCTATGAAGAACATTGCCAATGCAATCATTATGAATCATCAAGAATAGGCCAGGAGCAAATACAATGCTAAGAGCGTTATGCAATAAATACACGAATCTAAGTGGTGAAGATATCATAAAACTAGAGAGCATCGCTAGGGTGCTTCCAATCATAGCGGATCTCGTAAAGGCAGATGTGTTTATAGATTGTATGACCAGCGACCCCAATGCAGCCATTGTTGTGGCAGAAGCCAAACCGACCTCCCACGCCTCCATGTATGAGTATTCCGTGGTTGGAGAATTGGCTTATAGAAAGAATGAACCAGCGGCCCTAAGGACCTTAGATATTGGAATGGCAACAAGAGATCTTAAGGCTCTAACCCAAGAGAACAAAAACGTCAAACAGAATGTTGTACCCATACAAAATGACAAGGGGGAAGTTATTGGCGTATTGATTATGGAACAAGACATTACAACATCGGTTAAGCAAAATGAAAAGATGGAATTTCTGGCTGAAACAACAGGACAACTGACAGAATCCTTGCTGAATGTTAAAGACAGTGAATATACCGTTACTTACCATATCAATGATGCTATTATTATCTTTGATCAACAAGGCATTAGCAATTATGGTAATCCCGGGGCAAAAAGGTTGTACGAGGAACTGGGTTATAGAGATAGCATTATTGGAATGCATTTTGAAAATCTGGTATTAGATGGGTGCGTATTCAACAAAGTAGTCGAAGAACCTAGCTTGAAAATATCAGAAGTTACTGTTGGCAGACTCACCTTACAAATAAAATACGCAACATTAAAACGACAAAATGTCATAACAGGGCTTACCATGCTCATTAAAGACATTACGGAAGTGAGAGAAAAAGAAAAAGAAATCATCCTCAAATCCGTGGCCATAAGAGAAATTCATCATCGAGTCAAGAATAATTTACAGACCATAGCCAGCCTTCTTAGTCTCCAGTCGAGAAGAATTAATAATAATTTGGTCAATGAAGCTTTTAATGTAAGTATCAATAGAATTCTTGGGATCGCGGTTACCCATGAGCTACTGGCGCAAAATGGTGTAGATGACGTCGACCTTAAAACAATTGTAAGCAAAATAAAAGAGAGTACCCTTAGATACGGCTTATCAACAGTAGATCATATTAGCATATCTATAGAAGGAGACAGTCTGACGGTTAACTCGGATAAGGCAACTTCCATCGCCTTGGTGGTCAATGAGCTTTTGCAAAACTCCATTGAACATGCCTTCGATGGTAAATCAAATGGTAGGATCGATATTTGGATTCAAAAAGGAAATCTGTACTCAAGTATGTCTGTCATTGATAATGGCAAAGGATTTGACGTAAAATCCATAAAAGCAGATAGCCTTGGACTGAATATTGTAAGTAGTATTGTAAAAGATAAGTTACAAGGTCATCTGGATTTGAATTCCAGTGAAAACGGCACGAAAATAATATTCGATTTTATAAATGAATAGAAAACACAACGTAGTGTTTTTGTGAAAGGCAATGTTGGCCTAAGGAGTATGTAAGCATACTTTTTAGGCCAATTTTTGCGTTTGGGGAGGGGTTATCTTGGAAGAGAAAATTATCAGCGTAGGCATTGACATCGGTACTTCAACAACTCAATTGGTATTTAGCAGACTAACCATTGAAAACACAGCATCGGCTTTTTCCATACCCAAAATTAGAATAGTAGAAAAAGAAGTCATTTATAAGAGTAGCATCTATTTTACCCCTTTAATATCAGATACTGAGATTGACGGCGAAGCCATTAGAATAATCATTGAAAATGACTATAAAAAAGCTGGCATCCATCCAAAAGAAGTGGATACAGGGGCGGTTATAATCACTGGAGAAACAGCAAGAAAAGCGAATGCATCTCTTGTACTGGAAAAACTGAGTGGCTTAGCAGGTGACTTTGTCGTAGCCACAGCAGGGCCGGATCTTGAAGCCATTATTGCCGGAAAAGGTGCTGGTGCAGACCTATATTCTAAGTCCAACAGAAGTGTCGTGGTGAATCTGGATATTGGTGGCGGCACGACGAATATCTCAGTATTCAAGGACGGTGAGATTATTGATACCACTTGTATTGATCTGGGAGGGCGGCTTATTAAGCTTCATCCAGATAGCATGAAAGTTGAATATATCTCAAAAAAAGTTAAAAGGTTAGCAGATCATATGGGTATTTTGATTGAGGTCGGCCAGGTTATTTCAGTAGATAATATTAAAAAGATAACGAACCGAATGGCAGAACTGATTGAAGAGGTTCTGGGTATTAGAAAAGTAACCGAGGCTCTAAAGTTGATGCTAACGACAAAGGACTTAAAAAGAAATTATGACATAGAGTCCATCTCATTTTCAGGTGGTGTTGCTGACTGTATCTATGGGACCTATTTAGAAGAAAAAAATCTTATTTACGGTGATATTGGTATATTTCTTGGCAAAAGTATAAAAAACTTGAATCTGAACAATACTTTTAGCATATACGAGCCAACGGAGACGATTAGAGCAACGGTTGTAGGAGCTGGCAGTCACACGACAGATATTAGCGGAAGTACAATCACGTTCTCAAAAGATATTTTTCCACTTAAAAACATACCGATACTCAAGCTTTCGGTAGAAGATGAGGAACTGGGATACGAAGCACTGAGTCAGGCCATCAAAGAAAAAGTCAGTTGGTTTGGCTTACATAATGAGAAACAACAGGTGGCTTTGGCCATTAAGGGGGTGAAGAGTATAAGCTTTGGAGAGCTAAAGTTACTGGCACAGACAATTATTAGTGGGATGGCGGAGATTATAAGTATGGAGGTGCCGCTGGTGGTCATCGTAGAAAATGACATAGCAAAGGCGCTGGGACAAACCATACAAACCTATTTAGAGTATAAGAAAGATGTTGTTTGTATCGATGCTGTGAATGTGAGTAATGGTGATTTTATTGACATCGGAAGGCCGTTGGCAAATGGTAGGGTCGTCCCAATTGTCATCAAAACATTAGCATTTGGATATTAATTAAAGAAACATAGTTTTGAGCTTTACCATCAATATTAGAAGAAGAGGTGATAGGTGTGAGGTTAAAAACCAAGTTATTTGGAGACGTGTATCAATTTAGTTCAGTCAAAGAAGTCTTAGCAAAAGCGAACGAAGAAAAATCCGGAGATAAGTTAGCGGGCATTGCCGCAAACACCGTTACGGAACGGGTAGCGGCCAAAGAGGTTCTGAGCAATCTTGTGTTGAAGGATTTGAGAAACAACCCTGTGATTCCTTATGAAACAGATGAAGTAACAAGGGTTATTCAAGATGCGGTCAATGAAAAAATCTATGGAGAGATTCAGAATTGGACTGTGAGTGAACTTAGAGAATGGATCTTAGATTCCAACACAAAAGAAAGTGATTTAGTAAGAATAAGTAGAGGCCTAACAAGTGAAATGGTTGCAGCGGTAACAAAAATCATGTCCAACCTAGACCTAATCTATGGTGCAAGTAAGATTAGAATAACAGCCCATTGTAATACGACCATAGGACTTCCAGGCACCTTATCTATAAGGTTGCAACCCAACCATCCTACAGATGATTTGGACGGGATTATGATTTCTACTATGGAAGGACTTTCCTATGGCGTTGGTGATGCGGTAATCGGACTCAATCCGGTAGATGATTCAGTAAACAGTATTAGCAATGTATTAAAAATTTTTGCAGACCTAAAAAACAAATGGGAGATTCCAACCCAAGCTTGTGTACTTGGTCATGTTACAACCCAGATGAAAGCCATAAGAGAAGGCGCCCCATCTGACCTGATTTTTCAAAGCATAGCCGGTTCTCAAAAAGGAAATGAAGCTTTTGGTGTGACGACTGAAATGTTAGACGAAGCCCGAGCCTTGGTACTAAAGGAAGGGACATCAACCGGACCCAATGTCATGTATTTTGAAACTGGACAAGGATCTGAATTGTCCTCCGACGCCCATCATGGTGCGGACCAATTAACCCTTGAGGCAAGATGCTATGGTTATGCAAAAAGATATCAACCCTTCTTGGTCAACACAGTTGTTGGATTTATCGGACCGGAATTTTTATATGACAACCATCAGGTTATTAGAGCAGGTCTTGAAGATCATTTCATGGGCAAACTATCTGGTATACCAATGGGCGTGGATGCTTGTTACACCAACCATATGAAAGCCGACCAAAATGATATTGAGAATCTAGCGGTACTCTTAACAACAGCTGGATGTAATTATTTTATGGGTATCCCTGTTGGCGATGACGTCATGTTGAACTATCAATGTACTGGATATCATGAAGCACAAACACTCCGAGAATTGTTGAATTTAAAACCTATTAAGGAATTTGATTTATGGTTAGAGAAAATGGGCATTAGGAAAAACGGGAAATTTACAGATCGAGCAGGCGACGCGTCCATATTTCTTA
>NZ_JCBCDA010000108.1:0-3281 GCF_059865615.1 Petrocella sp.
TACTCTAGAAAATTAGAACGGTGAGCTGATGAAAAAATACAATGTAATCAAACAACATGACATAACAGATTGCGGTGCTGCCTGCATTGCAACCATATCAAAACAACATGGCCTAAAAATACCCATAACTAAAATACGTGAGGTAGCAGGTACAGACAAACAAGGGACCAACGCACTGTATAATGTTGCCGGTATTTGACCGTGTAAACCATAATAATAAATAATGAAATAGAAGATGGTGCCAACGGATATTGTGTGTTTGGACCCTTTTTTTAGTATCTATTTTTCATAAATAACTCAGTGGACCGGATATTTCAAAACTTAAGCTTTACCATACTGTATTTCCAGTAATTCCCATATATGTATAAAAGTTGCAATAATATATTATAAAATAAAAAATACAACAAAAAGATTTCACTTTTATAAAAAAAATTGTTATGCTTTGATAAGCCTTATAAGCCTTTGATAAGCGCGATAAGTAAATTGATAAAAATCAATGTCAAATTAAGGGCGATGGAGAATTAGCTTAGTTATAGTAAAAGTTTTAATTCACATGAAGCAGTTGATATTAGTCGGTAGGTAGGCATTACATATGTAATTTAGTTGATTAAGTTATTGGAGGTTATTATGCTGAAAATTGAAGAAGGTAAAGAATTAAAGATGGAGAATGTATTATCTTTTAGAAAGAAGATGACTCAACCAGAAGTACAAAAAGAAATGACGAAAGTAGGACGATTTCTGCAAGATAAAGGAGTAAAGAAAAAAGGACCATTAGTAACAACTACTTATGCGATAAAAGAGATTGATGGCCAACTAATGCTTGATATGGAAATATTAATACCAATGGACAAAGAAATAAAATTAGTTGGGGAATATAACTTTAAGAAAGTAATTCATCTATTGAATGCAGTCTATACTAGATATAAAGGTAATCCACAGCAATTAGATAATGTGTATAAAGAATTGATGAAATATATCAATGAACATAATCTACAGCAAATAACCAGTGGTTATAGATGTGTATATGGGTGTTAGCCCTTCTATATTATAAGTAATTTATTTGATATTGTGTGTATTATACAAATTTACATTTAACAGGCTATCTATAACTGATAGAATTAGCCATTTAGTAAAGAATTAGTGTTTATTTTTTAGAGAACTTATCAAAATCACGAAATATATTACTTTGCGCAAGCATATATAAATTAATATTATTTTACTAAGAAAGGAGAAGAATATGAACACAAGTTTTTATGAACTTAGTTATGAAGAATTAGGTGGCATTGATGGAGGTGTTGATTGGGATGACTTAGGCTTCTATATTGCAACGGGTGGTGGAGCACTTGTAGGAGGTATTGCAGGAGGTCCAGTTGGAGCATTTATCGGCGGTGCAATTACAGGCGGTGGTTACATATTAATTGATAAAGCATTTGATTAAGAAAGATAGAGGAGATATTAGACATGGAAGAGTTAAGATATGATGAACTAGAAGATTTAAATGGTGGAGGACTAGTCGGTGCGTTAGCCGGTGGAATTCTTGGATTGGCTGCTGGTTCTATTAGTGGTACTGCTGCAACGGTATATTATGGAGATACAAGCGGTGAAATTTTGGTAAAGCATATGTATACCGGAGCATGTGCTGGAGCTGGTATTGGGGCTGTAGTTAGTGGACCAATTTAGAAACTAAAAAACTGTTAGCAGAAAGAATATCTATACATTGATATTCTTTCTGCTAAATATTAAATTAAAAAAGTTGGAAGGAAGATAATTATGTCGGATAGCATATTTATGAAAGTATTCGTGAGTTTAGTTTCTCTGTTTATTATTTTGATAATTGGTAGCATAATTTTTGCTCTTATCAATAAGCTTGAAATCCCTGTTTTACTATATATTCTTGTTTTTATTCTTGCCATTGGATATTCGTTTTTTATGTCACTATTTATTAGTTCAAACATGAAAACCAAGGAAATCGTTATAAGAGGGATAAATAATAAAGAACTAATGATCAATACATTAGTAGAAAAAAATTATGAAGTTATAAAATCAGAAGATAACGTTTTAGTATTCAAATTAAATACATTTCCCAATTATATATATAATGATATTAGACTGGATATTGAAATAGATGAAGAGAATAATTTGATGAAAATTAGAACGCCTTTGTATCTTGTTAGAAGTTTACAGAAAGTAAAGCATAAATAGGTAATGAAAAATATAGTGGTCTAATTGTTGGTGGACTAGTTGGAGTTATAGCTTTTGGGTTTTTGATTAAGTGTGAATTAGAAACAAAAAATGTATCGAATTGAGGGGGAGAAAGATTATGAATAAACCCATTGATTCTTCATCAAAAGAATTGAATGAAGTTAAAGATGGCTTGCTTATTGGTGTGTTTGCAGGTGTATGTTTAGGTGCTGTTTTAGGTGTGGCAGTTGGCATGGCTAGCGGAAGTCTTGATGCAAAAATTGTATATAAATCTTCAGTTGCTTTTGGATTAATCGGTGCAGCAATAGGCGCATATACGCCATTGTGAGTATATCTTATACTTGGTTAAGGTGTCAAAACTATATAGTTGAACTTTTGCATACAATATATAGTTATGAATGCATCAACGTAATCTATATATTGTATGTGAATTTAGTGAAACTTAGTTTTGACCCTTTAACCATACTTTATAGTTAATAATATTTTTAGAAAAAGCTTTTAAAGCATAGATAGGGGGATTATATGTAATGCGTTCTTTTGTAAAATACTTTATCCATTTCAGCTTTGTATGTCTTGTAATAACATTTTTAATCGGACTATTATGTCTCTTTGAACTAACGGTAAGCAAACAAATTGTGATTACTTATCTTGTAGGTATACTTTTTTTCAATGGATCGATGGCTTTAATCTTCAGTAACTTTATAGCTAAGCAAGAGGTGATACATGTAAGCTTGAGTACAGAATCTCATAAAGAAGTATTGATTAAAGAGATAATAGAAATAGGTACATCGAAATGGCATAAAAAAGCAATTAAAGTTGATGAGAACCACATTCAATTGATTGGTATTAGTAACTATGCGCAATGGCTTACCAATCCAATAAATATTGAAATCTTGAAATCTAATATATCTATTAGTGCACCTATTGGTTATCGAAAGACAATCAAGAAAGTTAGCGATAAGTATAGGAACCAAGAAGGTTTCTGATATTACAGGGAATAATTTGACAAAATAATATAAAGGTACTGATGATTGTTGCCTGACCTAAAAGGTTGTAAGAAGTCAATGAATAAGGAGATC
>NZ_JCBCDA010000120.1:0-34425 GCF_059865615.1 Petrocella sp.
ATGGATCATATGAAGTATTATATGGAATATGAGCCCATATTTGACGGGTTATTTTATCGGTTCCAAATAAAGTAGACAAAACCCATTTTTTTTGTAAATGAGGTTGACGAATAAGATTATTGTGGTATAATCATCTATAGTGCTAAATTATTACCCTTAGTTG
Organism: Petrocella sp.; assembly: GCF_059865615.1. NCBI lineage: Bacteria > Bacillati > Bacillota > Clostridia > Lachnospirales > Vallitaleaceae > Petrocella > Petrocella sp. The sequence goes on from NZ_JCBCDA010000120.1 coordinate 164, forward strand.
TAGGACAAGCACAATACGCAACTGGAGGGAGGTTGAAATTGCTATGTCTAATGTAACGATTAGAGACAACGAAACTCTTGATAGTGCTCTTAGAAGATTTAAGAGAAACTGCGCTAAAGCAGGTATCATGCAAGAAATCAGAAAAAGAGAACATTACGAAAAACCTAGTGTTAAACGTAAGAAGAAATCAGAAGCAGCTAGAAAACGTAAATTCTAATTTATTTGAATAGGATGGTTGAATGAGTTTAAAAGATCAATTGTTTCTTGATTTAAAGGAAGCAATGAAGAAAAAAGAGACTCTACGCAAGAATACGATTCAATCCATACGTACAGCAGCTCTTCAGATGGAAAAAGATCAAAAGATCGATGTTTCGGAAGAAGATTATGTAAAAATTATTGCAAACCTGGTTAAAAAGCGCACAAGCGCCTTACCTGAGTTTGAAAAGAGTGGTCGTTTAGACCTCATCGACGAATTGAAGTCAGAGATTGATATTCTCATGACTTATTTACCTAAGCAATTATCTGATGATGAAGTCTATGAGATTGTATCGAAGACAATTGAGGAACTAGGTGCCACATCTATGAAAGATATGGGAAAAGTTATGAGTGTTCTTTCGGATGAGTTATCCGGTAAAGCAGATACCAAACTGGTGAGTCAATTGGTCAAGAAGCGTTTAAGTCAATAGAATAATTAAACTAAAGCAGTGCCGTGGATATCCATGGCACTTTTTTAATTCGAAAGGAAAGTCTTATAAAAAACATCAAAAGACTGGTCATCCAAAACATAATTATGTTAAAATAGATAGGCGCCCAACTTTAATGGGTACAATGGGAGGTTGTCGATGGAAAAAAACGAAGTACTTGTTAATATGCCTCACGATTTAATAACTATAGTATTTGGTGACTTTGATGTTAACATTAAGCATATAGAAAAAGCTTTAAAAGTCAGTATCGTTAATCGTGATAATGATATAAGAATTACCGGTGAAGAAGCCGATGCTATTAAAGCCAGAAAGGTACTTAAGCAGCTTATGAAAAGTAGCCTGAAAGGTGTTGAGATTAATGAACAAATCGTTAATTATGCACTCGATATGATTCATAAAGAAAAGGAAGATGTACTGAATCAGATCAAAGATGATTTTGTCTGTATGACCATGCGGGGTAAATATATTCGAGCCAAAACAGCAGGACAGAGTGCTTATATTGAAGCTATTAAGAATAAAATGATTGTTTTTGGAATTGGACCTGCAGGTACAGGAAAGACCTATCTTGCTATGGCACATGCTATAACCGCTTTTAAGAAAAAAGAGGTTAATAGAATCATCATGACCAGACCGGCGATTGAGGCCGGTGAAAAATTAGGTTTTTTACCGGGTGATCTACAAAGCAAGGTGGACCCTTACCTTAGACCTTTATACGATGCGCTTCATGAGATTATGGGCGCGGATGCCTATCAAGCCAATATGGAAAAAGGCCTGATAGAAGTAGCACCTCTAGCGTATATGCGAGGTAGAACTTTAGATAATGCTTTTATCATACTGGATGAAGCCCAAAATACCACGCCGGAACAGATGAAGATGTTTCTCACTAGAATTGGTTACGGTTCTAAAGCCATTATTACTGGTGACATCACTCAGAAAGATTTACCTGAAAATAAAGTTTCCGGTTTGGAAGTGGCCAGTCGAATTCTGAAAAATGTCGAAGAAATCGGTATCATCGAATTAACACAAGCAGATGTTGTACGTCATCCGCTGGTTCAAAAAATCGTGAATGCCTATGAAGTTTATGAGAAGAACCAAAAATTGCATAAAGAAAAAAATAAGTCCAACACGTATGCAAAAAAACATTACGGAAAGTAGGGATAAGGTGAAACTTCAAAATAACATCAGAAGTTTTTTGTTGATACTGGCAGTCCTTACGATGCTTGTTATAATGAATTTCTTTATGGTATACAATCAAATCGATATCGGTTCGATCATCGGACGTAATCTTATCATTTTATGTTTATTGTCCATATATGGCTATTATATTTTCTTGTTTTACAAAGAAATTCCTTTCAATCAGAAATTATTTTTGCTACTGATAACATCTTCCTTATGGACAGCATCCATTTTTATAGGTGAAAACGCATATTTTTTTATGCCCATCCTAGTTGGGGTTATGCTCATAGCTATCAATATTAATCAACAATTGGCGATTATAACCCATATTCTTGGTGTTGCCCTTATTGGCATGATCCTACCATTGCCTATGATGTTTTATCTCTTTTATTTACCGGTGGGTGTTTTATCGGCTTTGGTGATTATTGAAGCAAAAGAAAGAAAGAAAATTATTTATGTAGCTGGTTTAACTTCACTATTTGGTGTAGTGTTTTATATTCTAATAGTCTATATGATAGGATTAGAACTCAATTTAACGGAACCATTATTTATTTTTTCCAATATTCTTTTAAGCATTATTGTAGTTGTTGGATCCATGCCTTTGTGGGAAGCTATTTTTCAGTTTGTTACACCTACAAAGCTACTGGAATTAATGAGCGAGGATCAAAAATTACTACAAAGATTGATGGTAGAAGCACCTGGTACTTATCATCACTCAAAAATGGTATCTAATTTGGCACAAAGAGCGGCAAAGGCAGTCGGGTGCGATGCTATTATGACAAAGATTGGTGCTTTGTATCATGATGTGGGCAAGTTAAAGGATCCGGAATATTTCATTGAAAACCAAAATGGCGGTCCCAATCCCCACGATCAAATAGCGGCCGAGTCAAGTGCTCAAATCATTATAGAACATGTGGCCTTTGGGGTTAAGTTAGCAAAAGAACACAAATTACCTAAAGGAATTGTAGAACTCATAAGAGAGCATCATGGTACATCCCTTGTAGGGTACTTTTATCACAAGGCGAATCAATATGATGACGGTATCGCATACCAAGAAGCTACATTCAGATACCCAGGTCCAAAGCCAAGTACCAAAGAGTCTGCCATTATTATGTTGGCAGATTGTGTGGAAGCATATGTCACATCTCTTGATGAGGAAGATCGGCATTTAGACCGTATCAGGGAAATCATCAAAGAAATATCGAATCAGAAGTTTATGGAAGCACAATTGGATGCAAGTCCGCTGAAAATGAAAGAATTACCTCTCATTGCAGAAGCATTTATACAAGTTTATAATGGCATGTATCATGAGCGGGTAAAATATCCTACGAATAGGTGATGTGTATGAGTGTTTATATTGAATGGTTATATGGCGATCAAACGTCAGATTTAAACCCTATTATTGAAAAAGCAATAAAAAGTAGTCTTACTTATGAAAGTGTTCGTGAACCGGTGGAGCTTAGTGTAACGATTATGTCCAGTGATGAGATTCAAGAGATTAATCTGGACCAAAGAGGCATCAATAAGCCGACGGATGTCCTTTCGTTTCCAATGGTGAATATTCTAATTGGTGAACAATTCAACCAAGCACTACAACATGAACCTAAAAATCCTGAAACAGATGAAGTCTATATTGGCGACATTGTGATTTCATGGGACAAGGTCATCGAGCAAAGCAATCTCTACGGGCATAGTAGGGAACGGGAACTCAGTTTTTTAGTAGTGCATAGTATGCTACATCTGATGGGTTATGACCATGAAACAGAAGAAGAAGAAACCATGATGATCCAAAAACAAAAAGAGATTCTAAAAGATATGGGGATGGAACGATGAAGAACAGAAACCTAAAATCGAGTTTTTCTCATGCTTTCAATGGTATTATTCAAGCATTCAAAACAGAGAGAAATGTCAAGCTTCATACAATGTTTGGTTTGCTTGCGATACTTTTTGGTGTCTATTTTAGAATTAGCGTTCTAGAATGGTTGATTGTTGTCTTAACCATCGGATTTGTTATTGTCGCAGAGTTACTTAATACAGCGATTGAGTATACGGTCGATATGGTTTGTGGTAAGACCTACAATGAACTGGCAAAGTATTCTAAAGACATAGCAGCCGGTGCAACGCTCGTTGCAGCTATTGTTGCTATGATAATTGGTGCAATTATATTTATACCGAAAATTATTTGACTCTATTATCAAAGCTAGGATTCTATAAATAAACATGACGACATGATGATACTAAAAATGAGACTGAAATAAGACTAAAGGAGTCACTATGAAAAAACGAGTATGTATATGGATTCTATTGGGGTTGATGGCCTTTTTTGTAGGTTGTGGGAAAGAAGAAGTAGTAGAAGAGCCTGAGATTGTAGAAGTTGTAGAAGAAGTACCTGAAGTAGTGGAAGAAGTTGAGGAAGTAGAAGAAGTCGTGGATCTAACGGGTAAAGCCCTGAATCCTTTAACCGGCTTATATATTGATGAAGATGTGATAAACAGACGGCCTGTGGGGATCGTCATTAGTAACATTCACAATGCCATTCCACAAATCGGTATCGAAGAAGCGGATGTAATCTATGAGACATTGGTTGAAGGTGGCATCACCAGACTGTATGCTGTTTATCAGGATGTAACCGGTGATAAAATAGGACCTGTCAGAAGTGCCAGACATTATTATTTGGACTTTGCTTTTGATTTTGATGCTATTTTTGTACATATAGGTGGTAGTCCTCAAGCTTATGATGCCATCAGAAAATTAAGAGCCCCTAATTTGGATGCAATGTCTTCAAGTGTAGCTTATAAAGACCCGAGTAGAAAAAGTCCTCATAGTACCTATGCGACAAAAGATAGAATTATGGAAATATGGGAACAGAAGGGTTATCGAACCGAAAAAGACCCTGCATTTGTTAATAAATTTGACTTTTCCGAGGAAATTAAGTTGATTGAACCGGAGAAAGTGGAAAAAGTCATATTGGATTTTTCAAGCTATCATTATGCGTGGTTTGATTATGACGCTGATGCCATGAACTATAAAAGATTTCAGTACTTGAATTATAAGAAAACCGGTACAGGAGAGCATATTGATGAAGGAACAGGTCATCAACTGGTATTTGACAACATTATCATACAACTGGCAAGTGTCTGGAATATAAAAGGAGATTCTGCAGGACGTATGGATATGAATCTATTGACGGAGGGTGATGGCTATTATCTAACAAGAGGTGAAATGGTTCCAATCACCTGGTCTAAGAAAAGCCATAATGAACCGACCAGATACTTTGATGTCAATGGTGATCCTCTCATCATGTATCCTGGAAAAACATGGATTTCAGTTTTTCCAACTAACCGAACTGACAAGTTACTTTTTGAATAAAGAAGAGAATAGAGGCTATGATGACAAATGAAAAATTAATACAAATGGCTTATGAAGCCATGGAAAATGCATATGTACCTTATTCGAAGTTCCAAGTGGGTGCGGCATTATTGACGAAAAGCGGTAAAGTATATAAAGGCTGTAATATCGAAAATGCCTCTTTTGGTGCAACCAATTGTGCAGAAAGAACGGCTATTTTCAAAGCTATATCTGAAGGTGAACAGGAGTTTAAGAAACTGGCAGTGGTCAGCAACAGCAAAAAATTCACCTATCCTTGCGGTATATGCCGCCAAGTTATGAGTGAATTTATGATGGATGCCGTTATGCTTTTTGACGATGAGGAAAAAGGAATTATAGAAATCCCTATGACAAAAATACTACCCTATAAATTTGATTTATAAATAAAAAGATGAGGTAGTAGGGGGTGGGTTATGGTATCAACTAAAAAGGCGTCCAATCATATGGTTGTACAAGGCGGTATCCTAGCTTCTGCTTCTTTGATTGTACGTCTAATCGGTTTTTTTTATAGAATTCCCTTGGTCAATATTCTTGGGGAAGAAGGTATGGGATACTACAGTAGTTCTTTTGAGATCTATTCTTTTATGCTGATTATTTCGTCTTATGCTTTGCCGGCAGCATTGTCCAAGATTATTTCAAAAAAAATTACATTAAGAAAATATAAGGAAGCCCACCAGATTTTTAAGGCGGGCTTGCTTCTAGGTGCCTTTGTCGGTTTAATCACTTCATCTGTTATGTATTTTCAAGCTCAGAATCTGGCATCTCTTATAGGTTCACCTGGTAGTGTGCACGCTATGAGAGCTTTAGCACCGGCTTTATTGATTTTTTCTATTCTTGCTGTCTTTAGAGGTTATTTTCAAGGCATGAATACGATGGTCCCAACAGCAATCTCACAAATCATTGAACAGGTGTTTAACGCCATATTCAGCCTTGTCATGGCCTACGCCTTACTAGGTCAAGGGGTTGCCTTCGGAGCGGCTGGAGGCACCCTAGGAACGGGTATAGGTACACTGTTTGGCTTATTGTTTCTTATATTTGTTTACAGAATGGCCAGACCGTACTTTGGAAAACGTATGGCGAGCGATCGTGTGTCTACAGTTGAGGACGGTTTGTTCGATTACTGGCAGATTATTGTTATGACTTCAGTGCCTATGTTGATTGGATCTACGGCTTACAATCTTTCAGGTCTCGTGGATACGGTTTTATTTCAAAGGGGACTTTTGTTTCAGGGCTATGAACCGGCTTTTGTAGCAGGGCAGTACGGGATATTGGCTTCTAAGTACAAATTAATTCTAACCTTGCCCATATCTGTTGCATCGGCACTTGCTGCAGCCTCCATACCTGGGATTACTTCCCTTATGGCTAAGAAGGAATACGCGGCTGTGCAACACCGAGGAAAACAAGCCATTAAGATGGTACTTTTGGTATCTATACCATCAGCATTTGGTTTGGCTTTTTTAGCAGAACCTATTCTTTTGATGCTCTTTGGCGCTAAAAACATTGAGATTGCTTCTTTGCTCATGAGACTTGGCGCTATGACGGTTATTTTCTATAGTGTATCGGCCATTTGTATTGGTATTTTACAAGGGCTGGGTATGATTCGAGTTCCGGTACACCATTCGCTTGTGGCCCTTGGCGTAAAAGTTGTTTTCATGATTATATTGATATATGTTTTTGATTTTGGACTCATTGGTGCGGTACTATCAAATATTATTTTTAGTGGTTTGGTGGCAACAATGAATTATTTAAGTATTGAAAAGAAAATCCATTTGAATATGGATTATAGAGTTTCGGTGATGTACCCATTAATTGCAGGTTTAATGATGGGTATAGTCGCCATGGTGGTCCATATGATGGTTATGGCCATGAGCAATTCGAATGTCATTGGCACTTTGACAGCTATTATGATCGGTGGTCTATTCTATGTCATATTGCTTATAAAAATCGGTGGCATAACGGAAGTGGAGCTCTTGATTTTCCCAAAAGGAAATAAACTGGTTGCTCTAGCAAAAAGATTAAGATTGATGTAGGTGATGGTATGGGTAAAAACAAAGTGATTGTCATAGGTGGTGGAGCATCCGGCATAATGGCCGCTATAACTGCTGCACGACTGGGGCAAAAAGTAATTTTATTGGAACGTAAAGATCGTATTGGCAAAAAAATATTGGCGACCGGTAATGGCCGCTGCAACATATCCAACAGATTCATTGAGGAAAGTCGCTTTCATTCAGATAGTCAAAACTTATATGATCATATATACCCTCAGTTTGATTTAAGCAAAACCTTAGAGTTTTTCGAGACACTAGGTATTCCCATACTGGAACTGGATGAGGGGAAGCTCTATCCATATTCACTTCAGGCAGCTTCAGTTCTGAATGTACTGCTCTATGAACTGGACCGCCAGAATGTACAAGTTATATGCAATGAAGACGTTGTTCATGTGGATGCAGGACAGCGGGTGGTGGTACATACTAAAAAAAATAAATATTATGGTGATTATGTGATTCTGGCAGGTGGTGGCAAATCCACTCCGGACCTGGGTTCTAACGGTAGTGGTTATCAAATAGCCAAAGAACTAGGAATGAATCTAATTGAGCCTTATCCATCTCTCATTCAACTTGAATCAGATTATGCCTACCTTAAACATCTTAAAGGAACTAAAGTGATGGCTAAAGTGGATTTGGTCGTTGATGACGTACATCTTAAGAGCGCTTATGGGGAACTCCTTTTTACAGATTACGGTCTATCCGGACCGCCAATATTGGATGTAAGTCGAACGGCGGCTCAAGCCATTAAAAATCACAAAAAAAACATTGAGATTCATGGTGATTTGGTGCCATTGCTTGACAGCACAGCCTTAGATCAGATGTTGCTAAAACGTATTGAAAGAATGTCCTATAAAGTGCTGGAGGATTTTTTTGTGGGCTTGCTTCCCAAGCAAATGATTATCCCCTTAATCAAAGATTGTGGCATGAGTCCAAGAGACAAAGGGGCACAAATCACTTCTAAACAACGGGAATTGATTGTTCATTGGCTTAAGGCTTTTAGGCTTAGTATTACAGGAACCAAGCAATGGAATCAATCACAGGTTACTGCTGGAGGCGTTGATTGCCATGAAGTAGTTGCAACAACACTCACCAGTAAAAAATATCCTAATGTCATTTTATGTGGAGAAATACTGGATATGGATGGAGATTGCGGTGGGTTTAATTTACAATGGGCATGGAGCTCAGGATATGTAGCAGGCGTAAGTGCCAGTAAGGGATAATGATGGGCTATTATAGAATTGAACAAATAAAAATGCCATTGGATCATAAGGTCGATGATTTATATAAGTTGGTCAAAACGATCTATGGGCTTGAAGCAAATACAGAAATTAGGATCATTAAAAAATCTGTAGATGCCAGAAAAAAAGAAGCCATAAAAATAGTCTATTCTGTTGATGTGCTAATGGCGGCATCCTCTAATAAAAAACTATCAAAGTTGACATATCAAGAAGAAACACCATCTTACGAACCAAAAGGTCCAATAAAAATACCGGAGAAACGACCGGTCGTTATCGGTGCCGGACCGGCAGGCCTTTTTGCAGCACTCATTCTGGCAGAACAAGGGGCTAAACCCATATTGCTTGAACGTGGACGTGCGGTTGATGAGCGCATTAAAGATGTAGAGACCTACTTCAAAACCGGAAAACTGGATGTAGAATCTAATATACAATTTGGTGAAGGTGGCGCCGGTACTTACTCCGATGGAAAAATTAACACAGGGGTAAAAGACAAATTCTATCGAATGGACAAAATATTAGATACTTTTATTGAAGCAGGGGCACCGGAAGAAATCCGCTATGTGAACAAGCCCCATATCGGTACAGATTATCTGATCAAAGTCGTTGAAAACATACGCCTTAAAATCATTGCACTTGGTGGTGAGGTTCATTTTAGCAGGAAAATGACCGAACTGGTTATTGAAAATGGCGCTGTTATAGGTGTCAGAGACCAGCTAGGGCATATAATTGATACAAATCATGTGGTTTTGGCTATTGGTCATAGTGCAAGAGATACATTCCAGCGTCTCATAATAGATAAGATTCCTATGGAGAAAAAAGCTTTTGCCATTGGGTTACGGATTGAACATCCCCAAGAGATGATCTCAAAGAAACAATATGGATTAGGCTATCATCATCCTAATCTGCCTGTAGCGGATTACAAGTTAACGTATCGAACAGGTGAGGGACGTGCGGTCTATACTTTTTGTATGTGCCCGGGTGGCTTTGTGGTGAACTCTGCTTCTGAGATTGGCCATGTCGTTTGTAACGGGATGAGTAATTTTAAAAGAGATGAAGTCAATGCAAACAGTGCATTGTTGGTCAATGTACTACCTGAGGACTTTGGTGGTGATGATTTATTAGCCGGTGTTCATTTTCAAAGAAAATGGGAGAAAAAGGCCTTTGAGATCGCCGGTTCTAATTATAGCCTACCCGTTCAAAAATTGGACGACTTCAATAACGGTAGAATTACAACAGCCTTTGGAGGTGTTAAACCCAATATAAAAGGTCCATATACTATGGCGGACCTGAATCAAGCTTTACCTGATTTTGTAGCAGAAGCCTTAAAAGAAGGCATTCAAGTATTCGGCATGAAAATCAAAGATTTTGACCGAAAGGATGCTGTTTTAACAGGTGTTGAGACTAGAACATCTTCACCCATACGTATTTTAAGAGATGAGGCCTATATGAGTTCGGTCAAAGGTCTCTATCCTTGTGGTGAAGGGGCAGGTTATGCAGGTGGTATTATGTCGGCGGCACTGGATGGTATGAAGGTGGCGGAGTCGATATTAGCTAAGAATATGGTCTTGTGAAACAAAAAAACTGTCTGAATAAACCAGACAGTTTTTTTATGTTGCTATTTTCAAATAAGGCTATTTGGACAGTAGGTTATATAAAACTTGCGCCATTTCTGCTCGAGTTGTTGTTTCTGTTGGTTTCAGGTGTCCGTTATTACCGCTGACAATGCCTGTTTCCATCAAATATGTAATGGACTCCTGTGCGTAGGACGAGATTTCTAATTGATCCTTTAGATCTGAGATTTTTTTACCGGAATCACCCTCTGGCAATTGATGGATTGTCTTTAGCGTGTTGTAAAGCATTGTAAACATTTCCTGTCGGGTGATGGCTTGCTCCGGTGCAAACATGTTGTCTCCCACGCCGTTGGAAATCTCTAACCTCTTGGCTGCCGCTAGATAACCGGTGTAGTAGGTGTTACCTGCATCAGCGAAATTGTCAGCCGTATAATCACCCGAGTCGATGCTATAAGCACGCATCAATAAGGTGATAAACTGACCACGTGTTAATGTCCCGTTGGGGGTGAAAGTAGTTTTGGTCGTACCTGAGGTAATATCCCTTGCGGCAAGGTAGCTGATTGCATCTGTATACCATGCGGTATCTGAAACATCTTTAAATACAACCTTGTTATAACCCACTGCAAAGTGTGAAAAGTGGTCTGTGGTGAATACAAGAGAGCCTGTATCTGCGTCATAGTAACAGTTTTGCATGAGCTCAGGTTCGCCGTCGGTATTAATATAATAGGACACAATGGCGTTTGTATCTTCGCCTGCCGTCGGGATGTAGGGTAGTGCAATTGTTACTATTCCGCCAAACTGTGTGATTGTTTTGTCATCAGAGGTTATGCTAAAGTTATATACTGGACGGTCGCTAACAAGCTGACGTGCCGTGTCGGAAAGTGTGCTATTTTCCACTTTAGATGCGGTAAATGACACATCTCCAGTGGTAACGTCCGCAATGAAGGCAATGGCCTGGGCATCAAAGGTCAAATCAGCTATGTCGGAGGTAAGCGTCAAAAATCCAACCTCTCCGGTTACTAACGCCTGAACAGTAGCTTTTGGTAAGGAAGTTTCTATAGAGCTTGCTCCATTTGTGCCAGACACCTGAATTTCCACCCTATGTGCTTCACCGGTGCTTTTGGCAGCTTCCAAAGCCGCTGTAATTGCAGTTGTCATCTGAGATTCAGTAACATAGGCAGTAGCTGTACCGTTAGCATCAGTTTTTGCCGTCACCTTGGTGGTGCTTGTGGAACCTAAAACGTCAGGTGCAGATGGCGCAGATATCGCGGGAGTAATCGAACCGCCACCGGATGGCTTATTATTACCAATGGTTACTGGGCGTTTCTCAATGGTGAAGGTATAGCTTGTGCTGCCCGTATAGGTTGCGTCGCTGTCCGGCACCGAGAGGGTCAGCTGATAGCTACCGGCATTTGTTGGAGCGTTGCTAGTGGGTCCGTAGGTTGTGTCATTTATTCCCAAATAACTTGCTTCCAATGTAACACTGTCGGTGATGTTGCTGCTGTCAGTGTTAGCTATCACAGTCACATTGCTGTGGGCATATTCCTGGCCGTTATAGACACCACCAACCATATCTGCAGATATAGTGACGGATGTTTTTTCTACAATCTCGACGGTAATGATCGCGTTGGAAATGTCATAGTAGTCGCTGGTAAAGCCTATGGTTACCGTGTCCGTCACCCCTCCTATATTTACCGACCCAATTGGCAGTGTCAGTATGGATCCGATAACAACAGGTGGGCCGACGAAAATATTATGATCATTCGTGTATTGGATGCGGGTATATAGGCTAATTAGAGATGGATCAATACTGGTATTTTGTAGTAGGGTGGTCAAATCGAAGGTGTAGAAATGTGCTCGATCACTCGCTACCTGATAATTCTGACCATCAATTAAAACACCAAGTTTAGATACGGTTACGCCGGCTACTTGAATGAAGCTAGTATTTACACCGTTCGTGGAGGAGATGCCGCTCTCATTATCTTGCTTTGTCCACTTTACCGTCGCATCATTTGGTAAAACGTTCAAGTCGCCATTTTCATCAGTAGCATCGTAACTATATGTCGTAAATCCTGCATCCTTATTCCATGCAATGACCACGCTGTCGCCGGTAGGTTCTGTAAAGCCACTTGCGTTGTTCGGTAGGTTAATAACAGCGTCTTTTATAGCGGCGCCGTATGCGAATATCGTACCTCCGTTAACCCCCACGGTTGCGCTTGCACCATCGCTATAGATGGCATAACCATCCGTGGCGCTGACCAAGCCTCCGCTGACCACAACTTCAGAATCTGCGCCTTCGGTATAAATAGCATAACCTGTGGTAGCTTTGACCTGTGCGCTGTCTTTTATCTCCACATCACCATAAGTTCGGATAGCTGTATCATAGGTGCCCGCTCCATATGTTAGAACCTTGCCAGTTCCGCTGATCACAACTTTACTATTTTGGTTGAAACTAGAAGAGCTCATGTAGATGACGGGGCAAGCAAAGCTGGCTGATGAATTGGTAACTGTACCACCACTAACCTCCACTGTAGAGTTTGCACCATTAGTATAGATGGCGGAACTTAAGCCGGAGCTAACCATGCCGCCACTGACCTCCACGTTATAAGAGGTTTCGATGGCGTAGCCATTACTTGCACTGACCACAGCATTGTCCTTTACTTGTACAAGGTCGAGGTGGTGAGCAACAATTGCTTTGCCGAAATTTCCGGTAGCCTCCACAGTGCCATCATTACTGATGATAATAGTAGTATCACCATTAGTATGGGCATTAATTGCTGTACCTATTTTGGTACTAACCGTACCGCCGCTGACCTTCACGGTATCTCCACTAGTGTTGATGGCCATGCCAGAATCGGATTTGACTGTACCTCCGCTAATAACCACGGTGCCTTCAATAGAGTCGATGGCTGTGCCTGATCCAGAGTGGATCATGCCATTTAGTCCCACCTCAAATATGCCGGTTCCAGTCAATACGAATAAAGTGTTAGTAAAACTACTACTTGTTGTAATAGACGCTTTCCATAAAACCGTCACGTTCGAAGGAATCGTCATCGTAAGATCTGACGCAGCATCTGGTACTGTGCCTGTGACGGTAACGGTATTGCCGTTTACAGCAACAATTAGGTTTCCTGAATAAGAACTGATTTTGTTTGCCACATATAGCGCTGTCCCTTCAGCAAATACTGCTGTTGACAGCATACTCATCACCAAGCATAGCGTGAGTAACATGCTGCCTATCTTTTTCAAAATTTGTTTCATGTTTGTTACCTCCTCAAATTTAATGGTTGTCTTGTTGGTTCAGCAGAGTCATAATTTCTTCCAGCCCAAGTCTTGGGCCGTCATCCCAGTAAATACTATACCCGTCGGTACTGGGGCGGGGAAGCACCTCCAATTTTCTCAGAAACGTATAGGTAGGATCGTTCTCTGCAAACCGCCGGGTATCAAATAAAATCAGATGCCCATTACTAAGCTCAATATCCAACGTCCAGTCATCTACCACATCAACTCTTGTGATTTGAAGCATGTATTCACCCCTTTCTCGCAGCTAAGCTATCGCATAAGCAAGCAAGTTAAGATTAGCAGATAGAAATATTTCTGTGTGTGTTATCAAGAATTCTTGATAGCTCAAGTCAATTTTTTTCGCGTTACATTTTCAGAAAGACTATGGTAAACTGAAACTTGAGAATTCTAACAAATAAGGTGGTGACAAAATGAAAAAGGCAACGATATTGATGGTGGAGGACGAAGTCGATGTACTGGCCATCAACAAAGAATATTTTGAGGGCAAAGGCTATGAGGTCATTGCTGCTGACACACTGGCCCAAGCACGGTTTCAGCTGGAAGAGCACAGCCCCGACCTGATTTTGTTGGATGTGATGATGCCCGATGGCTCCGGCTTTGGGTTCTGCGCCGAATTGCGACAAAAAACAAACGCTCCCATCATCTTCCTGACATGCAGGGATGAAAATGAGAGCGTTGTAAAAGGATTGTTGCAGGGTGGTGACGATTATGTCACTAAGCCCTATGATTTAAATGTACTTAGTGCAAGGGTGGGGGCACAACTTCGCAGAACTGGCGTTATGACTGCAGGAAAGATCGAACTTTTCCCCTTATCTATTGATTTTCTACTGGGAGAAGTAACATTGGATCATGTGTCTATTCCACTGACACAAAAGGAGCTTCAACTATTAGGATGCTTTACCCTGTTTGCTGGGCGGCGACTTAGCTATGACGAAATCTACCGACGGGCGTGGGGCGGAAGCTCCCCAGGTGCAGCCCACACTGTCGCTGTACATGTGGCGAATCTGCGCAAAAAACTTAGGATGGAAGAGGGGGAATGGTTTGAACTGTCAAATTCCGGAAAAGGAGAATACATCTTCAGTAAGATACGATACTGACGCCTAATATATGGGCAAGGTGAAAAGTAGGGCAGTGCCGTATCCTTCCTTGCTTTCAATCTTTATTTCTCCGTCATGTTGATTTACGATATGCCTACAGATATATAAGCCCAGACCGGTGCCTGTATCCTGACTGTCGTTGAATTTTTGTTTTATGCTATACCGTTCAAAAATATATGGGAGCCTTTCTGGGGCAATTCCAATACCGGTATCTGCCACACGAATCAGTATTTTATCATTTTCGTTACTTGCGGTTATAGTAATTACACCATTGGTGGTAAAACGTACCGCGTTAGAAATCAAGTTGACAATAACTTGGGAAATCCGAGCAGGATCGGCATAAACAGCAGGAATTCCACTTTCGATATGAATGTCCAGCCTGTTTCTGTTTTTGTTCAGTATTGGGTAATGGGTTTCAATAGCAGCATGGATGATCTCATCTACGTAGCAGCGTGACGGCTCCATGACCATTTGTCCTTCTTCCATGCGGGTCACATCCAGAACCTGGCCTACCATTAAGGAAAGCCGCTCTGCCTCAGAAGAAATTAACGTCATTCGACGAGACACATCACCTTTGTCTAGGGTATCCGGTCGTTCTGCAAGTTGTTTGGTCGTCTGGGCATAGCCGGACATGACCGTCAGCGGTGTTTTCAACTCATGGGAAACATTACCTAAAAATTCAGTTTTCAGTCGATTAAGACTTTCCAAAGCTATTTTTTCAGCTTCCAGTTTCTGCTCCACTTCTTTGGCTTCACCTAGCACTCGATTGTTCATTTGGAATAAGGATACTGTTTGTGCCAGAACGAACACGAACATAGCTGTTTCGGATATGGGTGTATTAATATGGTCACCGAATAAGTCACTATACATGATAATATCCGAAAGGGCAGCAAGGAAAAAAACCGCTATACCAAACATGACCACAGCCTGTTCCTTTATCGGGTTACGCATTTTAAAAAAAAGAACGGCAATTCCAGGAATAATACTTATAACAAGAAGAAACTGATAGTATTTCAACACTGAGGTATAAAAAATAGAATCCCCAAATAACACAAAAACACCATAAATACAGGAGCCGAGGATAGCTGTATATTGAACGGCTTGTAGAAATTTACCATTTGCATACTGTCCAAGATATAGAGAAAGAAAAACAGTCAACAATACCACACTCAAGTACTCCAGCATAAAAGAGAGGTTTCCGGGTATATGGAAATAGATCCAGGCCTGACTTTGTAAACCTTCTCTAAGTGCCATGACGAGGCAAGCAAGTGCAAAATACAAGGTTACTCGTGTCCGCGAGAGCATCAAATAAATGGTGAGTAGTAATACAGCGGCACATAAAAGTGCACCCATAGCTACAGTTCCCTTTATTCGACTGAATAAAAAGGGATCAGATGCGGTTCCTGGTTTATTTAGGATTAACTCCCCAAGGGAAGCGCCACGCTTGGCATGATAAAATTGCGCGGTGTTAAGTATAACGTCCATCTCACCGTTGACAGCTACACCATGAAAGCTGATGTTGTTCTCCCAAACTTCTGTGTCCTGCTTGGTGGTGCCAAGTTTCCCTGTTTGAGCTGCAAATCTACCATTTACAAAGACCCGCATAGCATGTCGGCCGGAAAGGGTGAAGGTTAACGCGTAGGTATCCATGTTATCAGGGAGTTTGAGAACAAAACGCTGAGTTAGATATTCGGCGCGTATTTCCTCAAGTTGATCAACACTTTCGTAAAGGGCATTATCAGCATCATCTGAAGTCAGGAATGTATTGGGGTAATAAACTGTACTAGGCGCCAGTCGGAATGCCGAAGTTTCTGATATTGTTATGTCCGTCAAATCATAGATTCCATTTTCTTCTGAGATAATGGTACTGTTGTGTGCTTCCCCTATAAACCGGGTTAAACTGGTCAGTACTGTCAGAATTACTGTTGTGAGAAGTGCTGCTATTACGATGGCCAAAAGCTTGTGTCTATTAATCAAGTTTTTAATATGCAGTACCCCCCTTTTATAACAGTAAAGATTCTACTTGTCTGCCGCTTTTTGTGTATTAGAGAATGACTACCCTTGCTTTTGGCCTTGTATCATAGCCTCTACAAGTTATATAAATCACTATATTTCTTTAACAAATAATCTGTAAAATACTTCGGATTAAAAGGTTCACCGGTAGCTATTAGAAGGATTTCTTCCGGCGTCTTAGTCGATCCGTATTTGTGGATTTTATCGGCAAGCCAATTCTTTATAAGGATCAGTTGATCGTCAGCGATGGCTTTGTTCACATCAAAATCTCTGTTCATAGCAACTTCAAATTGTGCAGCATAAGCACTACCAAGGGCATAGGAAGGGAAGTAGCCAAATAGGCCTTCGGACCAGTGGACATCTTGTAAAACGCCTTTGGCATCAGAATCAGGTGTTATACCAAGATAATTTTGATAGAGTTCATTCCAAGCACTTGGCAAATCTTTCGCATTTAATTTACCTTCAAAAATCTGCTTTTCCAGTTCATAGCGTATCATAATGTGTAAAGCATAGGTTAATTCATCCGCTTCGATACGAATTAAAGTGGGGCGTACATAATTGCTGGCTTTGTAACAAATTTCAGGTGTAGCATCACCCAGTTGGTCTTTATAAAGATCTTGTAGTAAGGGGAAATAAGTCTCCCAGAAAACCCGTGAACGACCGATGTTGTTTTCATAGATTCTGGATTGAGATTCATGAATGCCCATAGTGGTCCCGGTTGCCAATCGACTAAAGCCTAAAGCCACATCAATATCTTGTTCATATAATGCATGACCACATTCGTGTATGGTACTGTAGATACTTGAGAGAATATTGTCTTCGTAATAGTGGGTCGTAATACGAACATCATCTTTTGTGATGTTCATGGTAAAAGGATGAACACTTTCCGCAATAATACCACTATCCTTGTTGAACCCCAGTTTCTCAAGTAGTAAATCAGATAAATGTTTTTGGTTTTTGACATCGTATTGGACACCTTCAAAAGGAGAGTGTACGGTGACACCACTGTCTTTAATCTTCTGAACTAAGGGGACGATGACCGCTCTTAAACGGTCGAAAAACTGATCGGTGATTTCTACTGTGAGATCCCGTTCATAATCTTGAAGTAAGGTATCATAAGGATGCCCACCTTTGTTTCTATATTCGATGTATTTACGCTGAAAATCAATAACTTTTTGAAGATAGGGTTCAAAAATAGAAAAATCATTTTTTTCTTTAGCTTCTTCCCAAGCATCAGAGGATAAGGCTTGTAGACCTTTAAATGCAGCATATTCATCTACAGGTACACAGGCCACTTTATCATATTCTTCTCTAAAAAATTGAAGCTTAGATTTTTCCAGATCATTTAAGTCATTTTTAGTGGCTTCCAAATCGATGAGCACCTGATGGATGTGTTCATTCACCAATGTGTTATAATAGAATTCAGATAGGTGAACAAGTGTCTCTGAACGTCCGCTTACAGCATTCTTCGGTGCCAGTGTTGCAGAATCCCAGAAAATAAGGGCCTCGGAAAAGCCCAGTGCACTTAGGCTTTGGTCTAGTTTTTCCAATTGTTCTATAGGGGTCAAGTCTTTTGTATGTGTTGTAGTAGATGTCATAAGATGCCGCCTTTCTATTATGTTGACTATAAAATTATTATAACATAGGTTAAAGCGTCAAAACTATATAGTTGAACTTTTACTTTCAATATATAGTTACGAATGTATCAACGTAATCTATATATTTAAAGTGATTTTAGTGAAACTTAATTTTGACGCTATAACCAACATAGGTTAAAGCGTCAAATGGAACAAAAATCGACGATTTACGTCAGAATGATTATAATAGATAATATAGTATACATCAAGAGAGATATAGTGAGAGAGAAAAGGAGAGACTGACGATGAAAAGATTTAAGCGTTTAAAAATTGGGATTGTAAGTGTGCTGGTGATGGTACTTGTTTTGTCCGCATGTGGTGCTCAAAAAAGCAAAATGACAGAGGATTCAGCAACCAGTTCAAATGAATCCGGCTTTATGGACTATGGTGAAAGTGCACCCTCTATGCCACAAGAAGCTACAGAAGAAGCTGGTGAAGAAATGGAAATGACCGTTGAAGAATCAAAAAGCTTTGATGACGGAGAACCCTTACCTGATTCCATGGTTGTTAATGAACGTAAGATTATTAAAACCGGTCATATGTCTTTAGAAACCCTTGAATATGATGAAACCATAACAACTTTAAAAGAATCTATAGGCAAATACAACGCTTATGTGGAAAGTTCAGAAAGTTATGGCGGTCAAATATATGAAAGTGGTGCCCAGAGAAGATCCAGTCGTTATGCTATAAAAGTTCCGGCTGAACAGTTTGAAGCTATGTTTGAAGAACTTAAAACCATAGGCCAAGTACTCAATGCTAATGAAGGCCGTGAAGATATAACCAGTCAATTTGTAGATGTAGAATCTAGACTGGAAACACTTAAAGTACAAGAGGATCGACTTCTAGCTATTCTAGAAAAATCTGAGAAGCTTGAAGATGTCATCCAACT
Source organism: Petrocella sp. (assembly GCF_059865615.1). Classification (NCBI taxonomy): domain Bacteria; kingdom Bacillati; phylum Bacillota; class Clostridia; order Lachnospirales; family Vallitaleaceae; genus Petrocella; species Petrocella sp. Next base: position 19,227 of record NZ_JCBCDA010000120.1, read on the forward strand.
GGAGTATGCACTTCAGAATGTTCGATATGAGATTGAACGGTATACAAGTAATCTAAGAAACATGAGTGAAAGTGTTCGTTATTCAACCATACACGTTAATGTTCAAGAAGTTCTAAAACCAACAATCATCGAAAAAGAACCTATTACGCTAGGCGAACGTGTAAGTCAAGGTATTAAAAACACTTTTATGGATATCAAGGAAGGCTTTGAAGATTTAATCGTCTATGTAGTAGCCAATTCACCATATCTACTTTTTACAGCTTTCATGATTTTCATAGGGATTAGAATCTACAAAAAGAGTATAAAGAAAAGCAAAAACATGAAGCAAATCGATGCTGCTAAGAAAGACGATCATAATCCAAGTCTATAAAGGATAACGCATCTATACAGTTCGCATATAAATCGGTAGGTTTTACAAGCATCATTAAGTAGAACCTACCTTATTTTTACGTATTCAAGCCTTTTTTTTGTTACTAATCATGAAACTTTTCAAAATAGGTCTAAAGGATTGATTAGGCTGGCTTATTGTTGTAAAATAAAGCAGATTACATCTTGGCATAGGAGTTGTGGATATGACGGATAGAAAAGCATTCATCAACAAGAAAAGAATTGTTGTAAAAGTGGGTTCATCCTCTTTGACTTTCAAAGATACCGGGCATATTAATTTTACAAAGATGGAAAAACTCATTCGTCAACTGGCGGACATGAAACACAGTGGCCTGGATGTTATCTTAGTATCATCAGGTGCACAGGCAGCAGGAATTAGTGTATTAAACCTACAAAGCAAGCCATTAGATATGGATAAGAAACAAGCGGTTGCTTCGGTAGGACAAGCATCCTTGATGCGTATGTATCAGAAATTTTTTAGAGAATATAATATCATAGCAGGGCAAGTACTCATAACAAAAGATATTACCACGGAAGAAAAAAGTAGAAATAATGTTATCAATACCTTTAATGCCTTGTTGGATTATGGAACCATTCCGATTGTGAATGAGAACGATACTGTAGCCACTGATGAGATTGAATTCGGCGATAATGATACCTTGTCAGCGATTGTTGCTACGCTCGTTAAAGCTGATTTACTCATACTGCTTTCGGATATTGACGGCCTACATACGAAGGATCCCGTGCGTCATGAAGAGGCAGAGTTGATTCCGAAAGTCATGGAAATCAACGGTGATATACTTAAAATGGCAACAGGTTCAAGCACCCTTGTTGGAACGGGCGGTATGGTAACAAAGCTTCAAGCGGCTATGATTGCGACACAAGCACATATTGATATGGTTATAGCCAACGCAGATCGCCCTTATGTCTTGCTGGATATACTCGCAGGTGAAGATGTTGGAACTTTATTTAAAGCGTTATAAAAAGGAGGTCTGAAATGGATCAATCTCAAATCGAACGTATTAATTTTTTGGCCAAAAAATCCAAATCAGAAGGCTTGAATGAAAAGGAAAAAGGAGAACAACAAGTATTGAGAAAGGCTTATATTGAAAGCTGGAAAAATGGTGTCAAGGCAACTTTAAGTCAAGCAAGTTTTGTAGAAGCCGATGGAAGCATAACGCCCATCAGAAGGAAAAGTGATGGATAAAACAAACTATAGAGCAAAACATTTATTTATAAGACAACAGATGTATTTTTCTGATGTAAGTCGTAAGAGTGAGAAAATCGTCAAACGCATTCTAGAAGCAGATTTTTTTAACCAATCCTGTAATGTTTTTGGCTATATTGCTATGAAAAATGAAGTGGATTGTCTTTTTATAAAAGACATGGTGAACCATAGAGGTTATAATTTCTTAGTACCAAGGGTAATAGATAAAAAAGAAATGGCTTTCTCTCCCTATATCGGCCCAGAACAGTTGAAAAAAAGCACATTTGGTGTAATGGAACCCAAAGTTGGCAGTGCTGTCTATGAGCCTAGAGAAGGGGATTTGATTCTTGTACCCGGTTGTTGTTTTGATCTTAAAGGGAATCGAATCGGATATGGTGGTGGTTATTATGATAATTATCTGAACGCCCATCCAGGTCTTATAAAAGTTGGATTAGCTTATGAGAACCATCTGGAAAATCAGCTACCCTACGAAAGTAAAGACCAAATCATGGACTATATAGTCACTGAAGATCGTGTGATTAAAATAAAAAAGAAATAAAGAAATAAATAAATAATTATATGTTATCATTATTCAAAACGATGGTAACATATCTAGGTAATAAGTGGGAGGAAAACAGTGAAATACGATTAGGTGGATGGATATTGTTTAGCAAAGACAGGCACGATAAGAGACTATAAAGTGGAGTGGGAAGCCACACGATACTTAATAGGAAATAAGATGTATGTGATGATCGGGATTAATAAAGAAAAGAAACCGATTATAACCGTCAAATGCGAGCCGGTTTTTGGACAATCATTACGAGATCAATATCCTGATATTATACCCGGGTACTACATGAATAAGACCCATTGGAATTCTGTATTTCTAGAGGGGGATGTACCTGATGAAGTGTTAAAAATCATGCTGGATATGTCTTATGACCTTGTTTTCAAAGCTATGACACAGAAACAACAAAAAAGTATTCTTGACTTACAATAATTGCAAATAGCCAATTTTAGCCCTCATGATTGATCATGGTGGCTATTTTTTTGTACTTTCTAAAAGCCTATCATGGCTTAGCATCAAAGAATTATTCTACTACAAACAGCAGGAAGCAAAGCGTGTCTTCAAACAATAAGGTAACATAGGATACCGAATTATTGACTTATTATATATATAATAGGCACATAAGACAAATCAAAACTCATAAGAAAGGAGCCATTCATGTCGAATCCTAGGTATGCAAATCTTCAAAAGGTAAGAAACGATAAAAGAACCTACTCCATTACGCCAAGGATTGCTGGTGGTTTTATTACGCCGGATAACATGATACGCCTTGCAGAAGTGGCAAGAAAATATAAAGCAACTCTTAAAATCACATCAGGACAAAGGGTCATGATTATTGGGCTCAAAGCAGAAGAGGTAGACGCTGCGTGGGCAGATCTTGGTATGGAACCGGGCGTATTGTCCCCTTATTCCGTCAAGAATGTTGAGATGTGTCCGGCTTCCTTTTGCAAAAGAGCCAAACAAAATTCTATGAAAGTCAGCATGACCCTTGAAAAGCGTTACTACGGAAAAGCGGCACCTAACAGGGTTAAGATCGCTGTAGCCGGCTGTCGAAATGCCTGTACAAGTGCTAATGCTAAAGACATAGTCGTACTAGCAGATGTTGAAGGCTACATTGTCCGAGTCGGTGGCAGTGCTGGCTTTCATCCGAGATTGCCGGATGAAGTTGCAAGCCAACTTACTGAAGAAGAAGTTTTTCTTATGGTCGATGCTGTGTTTGATACCTATTGTGAGATGGCAGATACCGGAGAAAAACTGGGCATAATGATTGACCGCGTCGGTTTTGATGATTATAAAAAAGCGGTTCTCGCTACCTATGAAAAAAGAAAGGAAATATAATATGAGCTTATTTTTAGCACCTATTCACACGTGGTTGTTTAACAAAATCAAATTATTTGAAGATATTGAGCAGGACATTATCAATCAATTCCCCTTAATCTTAAAACAGGACACTTTAAGAGCGATTTATGATGATTATGGGTATCCTATGGGAGATGAACCTATTGAGTCCTTGATTGATACAAGTAATATCCATGGCTGGCTTCAAACCAGTATTAATAGAGCAGAGCAAAGACAAGCTGCAATCATCAAAGTCCTAAATGATCAAGTCAAAGAAGCAGCAGATACAGTGGTTGCGGTATATTACAATAAGGGAAAAGAAAAAGCCATTGAGCGAAATGAAAGATTTACAGATCCTAATCAGATTTTTGTGACTCTTAGTGACTATTTATTAGAGGGCATGCCATGTGACCGGGTTAATGAAGTCATAGAACAAGATGATCAACAAGTTATATGGTTAACCAATAGATGTGTCCACCAAGACAATTGGATATCCGAAGGGATGGACGTTGGTTATTATTACAATTTTAGAGCGGCCTTTATTAAAGGGTTTGTTGAAGGAAATACCGATAAATTCACGTACCAATATGAAAAAGAACCTAAGCAAAAGCATACAATAATGAGAGCTTATACGAGGAGAAACGATATGAACATTACAAAAGATATGTTAATCAGTGAAATATTAAGTAAAAAAGAGGATGCTTCAGGTATTTTAATTTCTAATGGTATGGGATGCCTAGGTTGTCCTTCATCTCAAATGGAGTCCTTAAGTCAAGCGGCAGAAATTCATGGTCTTAATATTGAGGATCTCATTGAACAACTTAATCAGTAGAAAATGAATGAAAAGCAGTCAGCCATTATAACAGGATGATTAATGGCTGACTGCTTTTTTCTGAAGCATTAAATCAGTGGAACAATTGTTAAATATATGATAACTTTAGAGAGAAAGGTAATCTTATGTATAAAGAAATCCTTATGTTGGTAGGCCAAGGGTCTGTCAACAAAATAAACTTCATGAAAAGTGGTATTGGTAGATATCTAGTCGCATCCGGCTTAGCAGGTGCCTATGATCCTTACGGTTGATCAAGGGGATGATTCGTGGCCTTATATGGTTGGCCTTATTCCAAGCCATATTAAAGATTTGGATTTGTCCGATGTAGAAAATAAGACGGTCATCCTCGTTGGTCCACCCATGATGATGAAATTCACCACCTTAGAGTTGTTACGTCTTGGTTTTGCTGAAGAAAATATTTGGGTATCTTTTGAACGTAAAATGAGTTGTGGTATTGGTAAATGCGGTCACTGTAAGATTGATGAAACTTATGTTTGCCTAGAAGGTCCTGTTTTTAACTATACCAAGGCAAAGACATTGTTGGACTAAGGAGGCGTACTCATGAGTATAGATCGAAAATTAGTGACAAAAAATGCGTATAGAATTACAAAAATTAGAAATAAAACCGCCCTTAGAGTCCGAGTTCCGGGTGGCCATCTGGAAGCCAAATATTTTCAAATCATTCAAGAAGTAGCAGAAAAGTATGGTGACGGTACGGTTCATTTGACCACCAGACAAGGTTTTGAATGTCCTGGAATCGACTTTGATCGAATCCCGGAAATCAATAAGATGATCCGAAGGAGCATATCGGTTATATTGTGGACCGTATGGGTTATCAAGTCTTTAAAAAAGAAGTCTTAGAAAGCATTACCTTGAATCCAAAAGCCCTAGTGGCAGAACATATACAGTGGCATGGGTACCATTATAAAACAGATATGCAGTTTAACCATGAAGGTTTGTAGAAAAGGGGGTCTATATCATGCAAGAAATATTTTTACTGGAAGATCTACTGGATGTGCTCATTGATATTGAGGTGATGGGTCAAGGGCATTATAAAGATTTGGCCAATCAGGCTGGAGATGAGATGTTGACGGAACTTTTTAAGGCATTGGCCAAGCAGGAAGAAGCACATGAAAAACTCTATAAGTCCCTCAAAGAGCAATACGTGAATTTTACGACCAGTGACGTTGATGAAGAATATATGGCTTATATAGATGCTTTAATTAAAGACAACATTGACTTTATGACGCAGAAAAAAGAGGTTATGAATCTGGAGGAAGCTTTTGATTTGGCTTTTCGACTTGAAAAAGACACCATATTATTTCTTAGAGAGGCACAAAGACATCTACCAGTAGCTGAACATGACAAGATGGATGGTTTGGTGGCACAGGAACAATCTCACATCGTCATGCTTAGACAATACAGATCTCAGATGATATAATATAGGGCAAGGGTGCTTCGGTGTCCTTGCTCTTTATTTTTGTTTTTTGGAAAGGATATACGATGGTTGTGAATGTTGTGGGTGTAAGTTATAAAGAAATGGAAGTGGATCTAAGAGAACAATTGGCTTGGACACAAACAAAGCGGATGGAATATCAAATTCAATTGTTTGAATCAGTTGGTGGCAATGTCTTATTATCCACTTGTAACCGCTTTGAACTCTATTATACAGGCGCTGATAAAGATGTATTAGAGGTGATTGAAGGCATTATTGACCAATTGAAGCCGGAAGATAGGCCTATTTTTCGAGAACGTCTGTGGTCCTTAACCGGAGATGCAGCCATCACCCATTTGCTGAAAGTAACAGCGGGTCTGGATTCTATGGTACTTGGGGAGGATCAGATTCTATCCCAAGTTAAGGACGCTTGGCTTTTGGCATCCAAAATGGGGATCAGCAATAAAATACTAAACCGACTTTTCCAAGAAAGCATTCGTTTTTCTAAAGAAATCAGAACCAGAGTTGGTATTTCTCATTTGCCCATCTCCGTGGCCTATCTGGCTTATAAGCGTGCCATGGATTTTCTTAAAAGAACCGGTGGTAAAGGGGTTATGATCGTCGGTCTTGGTGAAACAGGCCGTCTGGTCAAGAAGTATTTCGATGAAGTGGCTGATGAAGAAGGTTTGGTAATATACAAAACAGGCCGTTCCATATGTCAAAAGAATGGTGTGGACTTAGATGATGGCACTCTACATTATGAAGAACGGTATGCTTTTCTAAGCCAAGTGGATTGTATTATCAGTGCTACCAGCAGCCCCCATTATATATTTTCATATGATCGACTCTTGGAAACCATGAATCTGTATCAAGGTGAAATAAAAAATCAGTTGTTTATAGACTTGGCGGTTCCTGCTGATATTGAACGCCGAATCGATATAATAGATCACATTCAAGTCCTTGGTATCGATGAGATTGGAAAAACCATTGAGGATAATCTGGAAGTCAGACGAGAAATGGCAGATTGTATGTTAGAAAAAATACCCCATGAAGTTGAAATGCTTAAAGACTGGATGATGCGTTCAGTTGCTGATCCGACTATTGAAGGTCTTCAGAACAAAGTTCAGACAGCCTACGGGGACGCTATGGACTTGATTCATAAAAAGATACAACTGAGTCAAAAAGAAAGTGCATATATTGAAAAAGTCATTAAATCAGCGATCCTTAGGGTGGTGAAAGAGCCTATTTTGGGATTAAAGAATATGGAAGAAGAAGAGCTTAAAGAGGCTTTGACCTTAATGAAAAAATTGTACGATTTGGAGTGAGGCTATGTACTTACCGGTAATGTTGAATATAGAAGAAAAAAAGATTGTGGTTATTGGAGGCGGATCCGTAGCCCTTGAGAAAATCCAAAAATTAATTGACTTTGGTGCTAGGGTTGAAGCGGTGAGCTTGAATTTTTTGCCAAGTCTATTAGAAATGGGTCCTAAGGTTCAATGTAGGGTCAGTTCCTATAATAAGGACCATATTACAAGTGCTTTTTTAGTTATTTCTGCAACCAATGATGCGCTTGTTAATAGACAGGTTTATGAGGATTGTAAGGCACTTCGTATTCTTTGTAATGTGGTGGATCAACCGGATTTATGTGATGTGGTGTTTACCTCAGTCCTAAAGCGAGGTCAACTTATTTTTTCGGTGAGCACCAGTGGGCAAAGCCCTATACTGGGACAGAAAATCATTGGTAAGCTTAAAGAAGAATATGATGAAAGTTGGGAAGAAAAAATAAAGTTACTGGGAGCGATTAGAACAGTTTTTAAGGAGAGGGAAAGAGATTCGGTTAAGAGAAACAAGATGTTACGCGCCATCATCTATAAAGATACCGAGACCTTAAGACGTATTTTAGAGAAACTGACCATAAATGGGGGATGATATGAAAATAAGATTAGGAACACGGGGCAGTGCCCTTGCACTTAAGCAGACAGAACTTGTAATGTCTCATCTACAAAAAGCCTATCAACAAAATGCTGACTCATCTAACACACTAGTTTCATCCAATGAACCCTTAGAACTTGAATGTGTCATTATTGAAACCAAAGGGGATAGGGACCAAACAAGGCCTTTATCTCAGATAGGGGGGCAAGGTCTATTTATCAAGGAAATTGAACAAGCTCTTCTTGATAAGCGCATTGATTTGGCCGTTCACAGTCTTAAAGATATGCCGGCCAGGTTACCCCAAGGGCTAATCCTTGGTGGCACGATTACAAGAGAAAACCCATTTGATTATCTCATTATAAAAGAAGCGGCAAGTCTGGAAAACTTACCTCCAAAATTAATCATCGGCACGGGCAGCCCAAGACGTAGAGTCGAGCTAAAGCGTTTGTTCTCAAGTTTGGGCATTGAGGTGGTCTTTGAGAATCTTCGAGGGAACATTGATACAAGGCTCAAAAAGTTAGATAAAAAGGATGAAAAAAATCAAGATAATCAGTATGATAATAATGAGAATATGCTGGATGGGATTGTTTTGGCACAAGCCGGCATCCACCGCTTGGATTTAAAAAAAGAATACCCACACCTTAACTTTATAGCCTTAGATTATAAGAAAATGATACCGGCACCTTGTCAAGGCATACTGGGACTTGAGATTCGAGAAGAAGATGAAGCTTTATTTAGGCTTCTGGCATCAATTCAAAATCATAAAGCCACTTTACAGGCAAGACTGGAGCGAGCTTATCTAAAAGGCACACAAGGTTCATGTCATATGGCAATTGGTGGTTACCTAGACCTATCTTTAGACCTGAATCTTACCTTCTATAGTCTATTAGGTGACGAGCATGGTCAAACAGCTCACAGAGAGACTCTAAAGCTTGGTTTTATCCATGATTTGGACTTGGTCCAAAATGAACAACAGATGAAATTTTTGGAAGATCAACTGATCAAACATGGTCGCCATATGGCCAAAAAACTGACATCTCGATCAAGAGGAGTTGTTGCCTTGGTCGGTGCAGGTCCGGGAGACGTGGAACTGATTACAGTCAAAGGGATGCGTTATCTAAGTGAAGCGGATGTCATTGCCTATGATTACTTAAGTGGTAAGGCATTACTGGATCTAGCACCTACGTATTGTGAAAAAATATATGTGGGTAAAAAAGCCGGAGATCACACCATGACCCAAGAAAAGATTAATGCCTTATTGATTGAAAAAGCTTTACTTGGACTTAAGGTGGTTCGTCTTAAAGGGGGCGACCCTTATGTTTTTGGCCGTGGTAGTGAAGAAGCCTTGGCTCTTAAAGAAGCAGGCGTAGATTATGATGTTGTACCAGGCATTACCTCTGCTATAGGTGGCTTGACCTACGCCGGAATACCCATAACCCACAGAGGATTGTCTGCATCTTTTCATGTGATGACAGGCCATCTCTCCAAATCGGGTGCACCAATGGACTATGAAGCTTTGACAAAAGCGGGAGGGACCTGTATTATTCTAATGGGCATTGGACAGGCCAAGGCCATTGCAGAAGGATTTTTAAATGCAGGCAAATCAGCTAAGACCCCAGTTGCGATTATTTATCATGCTACAACACCTCAACAAGAAACCGTCAGTATAAGGCTAGATGAACTTAGCACAGCCATTGATGATCATGAAAGCCGTTCTGGTCTAATCGTCATTGGTGAAGTGGCAGGATTCCATCATCAATTGGCAAATCTTGAAGCCAAGCCTTTATTTGGGAAAAAATTATTGCTCACCTTGCCGACACCTGAAGTAAAAAATGAGGTTGGATCTTCGGATAAGGACAAAATGACCAACCGAGCCAAGTTGCTTCAGAATCTAAAGAATCAAGGGGCAGAAGTGGTTGAAATGCCTATGATTACCCATAAAATATTGCATCCGGAGTTAGAGTATTTTTCTAAAGACTGGTTTTCAGGGTTGGGGGCTATGGTTTTTACCAGTCCTTTTGGTGTGACTTGTTTTTTTAAAGCCTTACAAGCGCATAACCGGGACCTGCGCATCCTTACAGGACCCTCTATTATCAGTATAGGGACTTCCACCACAAAAGCTTTAAAGGACCATGGTATCCTACCGGATTATATGCCTGAAAAATTCACCACAAAAGAACTACTGGATTTGATACAATATAAGATGGACCGACAGAAACTGAGTCAAGGTATTTGCTTTTATAGGTCCAAACTGGGGAATACAGAGATCATAAAAGCCTTGGGCGAGAAAACCCAAGTGACGGATATTCACCTATATGAAGTGGTTCCCACAAAAACAAAAGTGGACTTTTTAGATGAGGGGTATGATGGGGTTATTTTCACCAGCCGGTCTGCTGTAGAAGCGTTTATGACCATGAATAGTGAGGATTATACCCAGATATCTCGGTCGATACCGGCGTATTCCATTGGCCCCATGACCACAGAAGCGTTAAAAGAATATCACTGGGCACTAATACATGAGGCAACAACCCATACATATCAAGGTATATACGAAATGATTATGGAGAAAATATCATTGTAAAAATAGAATTAAAAGAAGGGTAGGCGGTAGCAATATGGGATATTTACCAACACGATTAAGGCAAAATGGCGTACTAAGAAAGATGGTTCGGGATGTACAATTAACCATGGATGATATGATTTATCCGATTTTCATCGTGGAAGGTGAGAATGTATATAAAGAAATAGAGTCCATGAAAGGCCAGTACCATATTAGCGTGGACCAACTGGAACGGTTGGTGCCCCAGTGGCAGTCCAAAGGGATTAAAAGCTTTCTTATTTTTGGAGTACCGAAGGAAAAAGATGATCAAGGGGCTTGTGCCTATGATGATGACGGCATCGTCCAAAAAGCACTTAGAGCGATAAAAGCGATAAGTCAGGAGGTCTTCTTGATTACAGACATCTGCCTGTGTCAATACAAGTCGGACGGTCACTGCTGCTTCTTTGACTCACAGGGCATTATCAAACGAGAACAGACCTTAAGAACATTAGACAAGATTGCCATCAGTCATGGTCAAGCCGGTGCAGATATGGTAGCACCTTCGGATATGATGGACGGACGTATTGGTAGCCTTAGAACCGCTTTGGATAAAAACGGTTTTGAACATTTACCTATTATGGCCTATAGTGCTAAATACGCTTCCTCATTTTATGGGCCCTTTAGAGATGCGGCACATTCAGCCCCTGCAATGGGTGATCGACAAGCCTATCAGATGGATTTTCACCGAGCATCTGAAGCTCTCAATGAATTTGAATTAGATATTAAAGAAGGGGCGGATATTCTTATGGTCAAACCGGCCATGCCATATTTGGACATCCTTTCAAAGGCTTCTGAAGGTTTTAACAGGCCTATTGCAGCCTATCAAGTGAGTGGTGAATATGCCATGTTAGAGAAGGCTGTTAGAGAAAATCTTATCGCCGAAAAAAGCATTTATGAGTCTTTAATTGGAATTAAAAGAGCCGGTGCAAATCTGATTCTTAGTTATTTTGCCCCTGTAGTACAGGAACTTATAGAAAAATACGGTGAATAGGTAGGTTGATTATGAATAATAAAGAACTTTTTGAAGCGGCAAAAAAAGTGATGCCGGGCGGTGTGAATAGTCCGGTGCGATCCTTTGGCTCTGTTGACACCCCACCAATTTTTGCTAAAAAAGCTTTAGGAGCTCATGTTTGGGATGTGGAAGACAAAGTCTATATTGACTTTATCGGTGGTTTTGGTCCCCATATATTAGGCCATGCTAATCCTGTGGTCTTAGAAGGGGTAGATGGTGTATTATCAGAAGGTATTAGCTTTGGACTTTCCACAGCCATAGAGGTTGAAATGGCACAGACCATCAACCGTCTGATACCTTCAATGGAGATGGTCAGGATGGTGAACTCAGGAACAGAAGCGACCATGAGTGCCATACGCTTGGCCAGAGGGTATACCAAACGGGATAAAATACTTAAGTTTGAAGGCTGTTACCATGGCCATTCAGATGGTTTATTGATCAAATCCGGTTCAGGTGGACTAAGCTTTAATGTACCTACCAGTGCTGGTGTACTGAATGCTTTGGTTGAACATACACTTATTGGACAAATCAATGACATAGAAGGTCTTGAAACACTATGGGCAAGATATGGTCATGAGTTGGCCGGTGTTATCGTTGAGCCGGTAGCAGCCAATATGGGTATTGTACCCTTGGACCAAGCTTTTCTTAAGCGCCTAAGAGACTTATCAACTTCTACAAATTCGGTGCTGATCTTTGATGAAGTTATTACTGGATTTAGACTTGGCCTTGACGGCGCACAAGGATACTATGATCTTCAACCGGATTTAACCTGTCTTGGGAAAATCATAGGTGGTGGCATGCCTGTTGGTGCTTATGGCGGACGGGCTGATATCATGGCCCATATATCACCACTTGGGGATGTTTATCAGGCTGGGACCTTATCTGGGAATAGAGTGGCGATGGCCATGGGTCTTAATACCATAAACTATTTAGAAAAGCATCCTGAGATCTATAGGCAATTAGAAGAAAAAGCGGTTTTCCTTGAAACAGCTATGATTGACAACCTGAAGGCAGCCGGTATCCAAGGCCAGGTGAACCGAGTGGGTTCACTACTGAGTCTGTTTTTTACAAAAGAGCCGGTGACGGATTACTATTCAGTCATGAAGTCAGATACCGAATTGTTCGGACGTTATTTTGCAGGCATGCTTGAGGCGGGAATTCTTTTGGCCCCATCAACTTTTGAAGCCATGTTTTTATCCATGGCCCATGATGATGAGGTTTTACAATCTTTTATAGACATTCAAAAAGAAGTGCTAAAAAATCTATAATAAACGCTTCTATGAAATATGTATCCATAAAAAAGGCATAAATACATAATCTTTCTTGATTAAGTATGTTATGCCTCTTTTATTATTAATAGTATAGTTGGTTAAGGCGTCAAAACTATATAGTTGAACTTTCATATACCATATATAGTTGCGAATGTATCAACGTAATCTATATATGGTATATGAATTTAGTGAAACTTAGTTTTGACCCTTTAACCATAGTTTGGTTAGAATTTAAGCTTCAAAATGTTGCATCTCATCAGATAACTTAAGAATGTCTGCATTCAGATGTAAGATGGCTTCACTAATTTCAGTAATCCTTGACATCTGTTCCTCTGTTGAAGCATTGATTTCTTCTGTTGAAGCAGCGGATTCTTGGCTGATGGCCGCCATGGATTCAAGTGAAGTGAGTAGTTCATTTTTAAGCTGTTCAATATTTTTGGTTTCTGTAATGAAGGCATCAATGACACCTTCAACTTTTGTAACACTGGTATCCATGTCATCAAATACAGAAACGGTTTCGTCAAGGTTGAGTTGAGCAGACTCGACAGAATTTTGTGTATCAACAACGGTTTTACTGGTGCCTTCTACCACATGGATAATGCCCGCTATGATGTCATTGATTTCTTCAGCAGAGCGAGAAGATTGTTCTGCTAGCTTTCTGATTTCATCAGCTACGACTGCAAAACCACGACCAGCTTCTCCGGCACGTGCCGCTTCAATTGAAGCATTGAGTGCCAATAAATTGGTTTGAGCAGAAATACCTTGAATGGTGACGACGATGTTTTCAATAGCTTGAGAGCTTTTGTTTAGAGTATTAACATTATTCGCCACATCATTGGTGTTTTGCACCGTGGTTTTAAATACTGTTTGTAAAGTGTTGATTTTAGTACGTCCTAGGGCATTGGAGTTGACCATACCATCTGATTCATTTTTAGCTTCGGATAAACGGTCAAAAATCATATTCACACTATCACCTAATTGTTTACCGGCTATAAGTCGGTCGTTTACATTTAAAGCTAGTTCGCTGGCACCATTTGCGATTTCTTCGATGGCTCTGGTTGTTTCATTACTGGAAGTTGTAAGACCATCTACATTATGATTAATGCGCTCTGAAGCACTTGCAACAGATTCGATTCGTTGGGTTGTTTCATGTATGAGGCGTCTTACATTTTCAGTCATTTTGGTAAAATCAAGAGAAAGAGCCCCTATTTCATCTTTTGAGTGATAGTTAACAGAAGCAGTAAAATTACCTTGACCAACTTCATTCATACCTTCTTGAATAAGGCGTATAGGTTTTGAAACCCATTTTCCAATAATCCATTGTATAATCAATACCAGTAAAACAATAGCAACGAGGATACCGATTACATTATTAATAACAGATGCCATACGAATACGTTCGACTTCGGCCAATGGATAAGTGACAATTAATCTTATACCATCAAGGCTGTGTGACATGGCATAATAGGAGACGCCATCATCATGAATTGTATCAATTGCATCGGGTTGACTAAGTGTACCACTTAACCAAGGAATTTCTTCCACATTCTTACCGACGAAGCTCATATCTTTATGATTGATGATTGTATCATTTTCATCAACAATTAAAGCATAGCCACCTTCACCAACAACCAAACGTTCAATGCTTTTTTGGACATCCAGATTATCCAATAGTTCTTGAACAGCCGTTGGTTCAATACCAATCTGGACCAAGCCGGGTGCATCTATTCTGGAAGCACCAATATACTGAAAAAGTGTGTTGTCTGTTCCACGTGGTTCAGGCGCTTGAGCTAATACGCCATCGGTTTTACCAATTAAGTCTAAAAATGGCAGCGTCTGTTCAGAAGTACTGAAATCAAATCCATAAAAACCTTCAATATTACCATGGGTTAATACACCGGATCCGTCAATTACATGGATTTCTGAGACGTTTAATTGGTTGGCTAAGGCAGACATTCTACCGGTCTCAAGCCATGTTTCATCCTCAGCTATAAGCTGCACAATAGACTTGGTTAAAGCAATATTTTTCTCATCTAGAGCATTTCGAGTTATAGCAACAACTTCCGTTGCAGATTGAATATCACTTTTTATATTGCTGATTTGGTCTTGAAGCTGTAAAGTGACGACAGACTCCATAGCACGATTGGAAGCCAATGTGCTTACAATACCTTGTATACTGATGGCGATAACGATGATGATTCCTGTAATGAGAACAATTTTTCCTTTTAATTTCATGAAATACCTTTCTTATTATAAGGTGTCGAAAATACCTTTTTTTTGTTAGAGGGTTGCGTAGCATTCATTGTTAGAGGATACTCGTAGTGTCGTTGTATGAGGGTATTGTATCATGTTTTGTTTGCGCTAACAAGAATTATATATTAGATACTACTAATAACAACCATTATGATCGTCAATAAGAATGATAGGAAAAAATCGACATCTTAACCATTGAATAAAAATGAGGCATATGTTATACTAAAAAAATTCATATTTGTAGTGCGGTCCTGTTTAAAGACAGGTTAATAGGGAAAAAGGTAGAAGCCTTTGCAGCCCCCGCTACTGTAAGGGAGTACGAAATCTCAAATGCCACTGACTTAGTTGGGAAGGCGAGAAAGTAG
>NZ_JCBCDA010000122.1:0-1788 GCF_059865615.1 Petrocella sp.
TAAAAGGAAGCCTAAAAATGGTATTAGCTTAAATGTGATATCCAAATGGAAAATATTAGATAATTTAAGACGTAGCATAGTCCCTGTATCCAAAACACTTTTCATTATCATAAATTTAGCAGTTATGCCCAAGGTTTTTTACTTGTGGCTGCCCTTAGTATTCTTTTCTGACATACTTAATTTTGCGTCTCTACTGTATGCCATAGTTTCACAAAAAATAAATAGGCCTCAGTTTACCATTGTCTATAAGGGTTTATTTAAAGAGATAATATTAATGTTTGAAAGAGCACTTATGGAGCTTGTAATCACACCATATAGGGCTCAGATTGCTACAGATGCAATCATGAGAACAGTCTTTAGAGTGCTCATCAGTCAAGAAAAAATGCTGAGGTGGAATACATCAGAAAATGAAGATGCTTCAGTTGTAAATACATTAAGTGGTTATTTCTTTAATATGTTTAGTGCGATTATTGCGGCTATGGTTTTAGTGGGACTATTAATAGTGCAGACAGTTCATCCGGTAGCTATAGCCATCTACGGTGCCTTAGCACTTGCTTGGGGCATGTCATTTTGGATGGCCTATCGTATGAGCCAACCAAGAGAAGGCCAACTGATAAGAGTCGCGTTAGAAGACAGAGAACTTCTTCTAGAGACAGCTCGGAGAACCTGGCTTTTTTTCAAAGATCATGCAACAAAGGACAATAACTATTTATGTCCGGATAATTATCAGTACGCACCTAAAGAAAAGCTATCTAACAAAACCTCTCCGACAAATATCGGTCTTCAACTGCTAGCCACGCTATCTGCAAGAGACTTTGGCTTTGAGACTTTAAGCACCATGATTGCCCATGAAGAAAGATTATTAGAGACTATTGGAACTCTGCCAAAGTGGAAAGGTCATCTTTATAACTGGTATAACACAAGCACCCTTGAAATATTACACCCGGATTATATATCTACGGTAGATAGTGGAAACTTTTTTGGGCACCTTATAGCCCTAAAAAACGGTATTATAGAACAACTAGATACACCTATTTTTACGACACATCTAATCTCAGAGCTTAGACACACATTAAAAACGAGTCAAACAAATATGTTGTTAAAAGATGATTACGGTAAAATAGGAGAGTTTTCAAAGGATCTTTCGAACATAAGAGCGCTTATAAAAAGCAATGAACAGAAATTGGATGAGCCTTCTCATAGAATAGAAGAACTGCTAAGTAGTTTAGATAGAATCATAAACGAGGCAGAAATATTTAACCTGGAAAGTATGCCCTTCTCAGATTGTCCTACCTTAGGACAGCTGGCACTAGAAGATAATGACGCTGCAAATGATATGGTTAACAGAATTGAAGCGATTAAACATACAATAGATACGATGCTTAAAGAAGCTGAGTTTAGATTTTTATACAATGAAAAACGATTATTATTTCATATCGGTTATCATGTATCATCTCAAACAAAAGATGCCGGTTGTTACGACTTGATGGCTTCAGAATCATCACTAACGAGTTTTATAGCCATAGCCAGGGGCGAGGTGCCCTTAAAACATTGGAGCAAGTTGGGCCGCCCTTTTACCATGATCGATGGTTTACCTTGTTTCGTATCTTGGAGCGGCACGATGTTTGAATACCTTATGCCAAACCTAGTCATGAAAGAGTATGATGGCTCAGTATATGCAGAAACATCTAAAGCTGCAGTACTACAGCATATTAATTATGCTAAGCATATGTCCATACCTTGGGGCATATCTGAGTCACAGTATTATCGATTTGACTTAGACGCCAA
>NZ_JCBCDA010000074.1:0-19944 GCF_059865615.1 Petrocella sp.
ATAAGATATCTCATCCAGAAATGGAGTAAGACCCCTGGAAGACTAGCAGGTTGATAGGTTAGGGGTGTAAGCACGGTAACGTGTTCAGCTGACTAATACTAATAGGTCGAGGGCTTGAACTAAGAAAGTGATTATAAAGATTAGAGCTTAAGATTAAAATATGTGCATGTAAGAAACGATGTAAACAATCTCTTATGCGGTTTTCAGTCTTTGTAAATGAAGACAATAATCCTCGATGGCTCAATGCTAACGCAGTGGGCAATGAAGCGAACAAAGTGAGCGCACATTCATTGAGCTCATGAATATAGAAAAGACAATAATCCTCGATGGCTCAATGGTAGAGCATTCGGCTGTTAACCGAAGGGTTGCTGGTTCGAGTCCAGCTCGGGGAGTTACTATATAAAATAAGGTTACTGAATCTTATGAAGAAAAACATGACTGGAGTGTCTGTTTTTGTGAATTAGATGAAGTTAGCGCTTTTATATACTATATAAAATAAATTTAGTGAGTCTTAGGAGTAAAAACATGACCGAAGTGTCTGTTTTTACGAGTTAGAGGAAGTTAGCGCTTTTACAAGAAAGCGTAAAATAAAAACACAAGGCCCGTTGGTCAAGCGGTCAAGACACCGCCCTTTCACGGCGGTAACATGGGTTCGATTCCCATACGGGTCACTTAGAAGGATGACACGACCCAGGTTGTGTTTTTTGCTATATCGTCAAGCCAAAGCTTATAACTTGACAACAAAAAAGTAAGGCACTATAATGTAAGAGCATTATTATGGCGCCATAGCCAAGTGGTAAGGCAGAGGTCTGCAACACCTTCATCACCAGTTCAAATCTGGTTGGCGCCTTAAAAACAACGCGGAGTGGAGCAGTCTGGAAGCTCGTCGGGCTCATAACCCGAAGGTCAGAGGTTCAAATCCTCTCTCCGCAACTAGAAGAACATCTTTGATATTGGACTTGATCCAATGGCAGAGGTGTTTTTTGATTCTCTAAGAAAGTCATACCTAACAACTACTTATTAACTTTATCTTGATTATAGTGTATAATTATAAAACACAACGATATTAGATTTACAATGAATAATTAGGGAGGCCAAACATGAAGGTCACACATAAAAAATTTAACGGTGGGTACCGGTTTAAGAAGTTTGAAGGTCAACCTCAAGCAAAGGTCCTAGATTTTCTGCCAAGCTCTACGGTGGAGGTTGCTGTAGACGAGATTACCTATAGTGATAATATTATGGACTATCTTAAGTCATTTGGTTTGACATTAAGAAAGAGTATAGATCAAGCATTATCTGATGAGGGTGTGCATATTCAAAAAGATAGCATTAGTAAGATAGTTATTAATATGATCGAGGTCGAATCTTATGACTTTCCTATGGATATTTTCTTTGAGGAGGATAATGCAAATGACTTTATAGAAGGTCTAAAAGTCTTAAAAAATAAGTTGCCACAAGTTCAGATTCATCTTGTACTTTGTGAAAATCAACTTAAAAAGCATGAAACAAAAATATCAGAAATTATGAACCTACAAGGGGTACAAGTTACTACAGTAGTTGACAAATATCCCATTAATAAAAAGGAACTACTTATACCTATCTTATTGGATATGAAATACCCAATCGGTTATCCTTCGGCCAATATTGGCGTTATTATGATGGAACCATATATGATAACTCAGCTTTACGGTCTATATAGAGATAAAAAGCCGATAAACCATGCCATGGTGTCACTGGCCGGACCGGGATGGAAGGATAATCTGATACTTAAATTACCACTTGGAACCAAGGTGAAGGAAATAACCCAAGCCTATTTAAAAGAAGATTATTCAGTCCGCCTAATAAAAAACAGCCTTATGACAGGTCAGGTGTTTTCTATGGAGGATAAGATTGATAAAGGTACGTATCTTTTGATTGCCTTGCCCGAAGGTCTTAAGGATAGGCATGGCATCAATATTGGCCTACATGGACCGCTTAGAGCCTGCATATCATGTGGACAGTGTCAAAAGGTATGTCCTGTAGGCTTAATACCGCATTTGCTTCATAAACATGTTGAAAAAGGCTTGGTCAATGAACGTTTGGCTGACTTGAAAATTTTCAATTGTATTGAATGTAATCTATGTAATTATGGTTGTCCTTCGAAAATCGACTTGATTGGAAGCATTATTAAAGGTAAAGAACAACTTGAAGAAATTGAATTATCTCATAAAGACTATCAACTAAAAGGCATAAAGGAGGTATAATCAGATGGGAAAAAATGATAAAAACCTCACATTTAAACCGATAAAATTAACATTTGAATCTCTTTTTAAGGGATCTGATCAAGCATCATCTGGTAGTCCTCATATACGCAGCAACATCAACTTGAAGCACTTTATGTTAATCACTATGGTAGCGCTACTACCTTCTACCTTTGCAGCAATATATTATTATGGCATAAGGATGCTATACCTCATTGCTTTTACTTATCTCGTCGCTTTCCTTGTAGAATGGGCTTTTGCTATCTTTAGAAAAGAAGATATCAATGAAGGGATTCTAGTAACAGGTTTGATATTCCCTTTGACCCTACCACCAACGATACCATTTTGGATTGCCGGTGTTGGTATGGCATTTGGTGTTTTTTTTGGCAAGGAAGTTTTTGGGGGTACAGGCCGTAATATTTTTAACCCAGCATTAGTAGGAAGATTATTTATTACCATAGCCTTTCCTACCTATATGTCATCAATGTGGGTTAATCCAAGTACTCCGGATGCGGTTACGTCTGCAACACCACTTATTTTCTTAAAAGCCGATGAAGCCCTTCCTTTCACACTTTGGGATCTGCTGATAGGCACCGCTCCGGGATCTATTGGAGAAACCTTTAGAATGGGTATTATCATAGCCGGCTTATTTCTTATAGTAACCAGAGTCATTCATTGGAGAGTCCCAATTGTTTATTTAGGTACTGTTGTCGTTGCCTCATATTTTGGGCATCTTTTATTACCGAGTGAAGTGGTTCAACCCATCTATCAGCTTTTAACTGGTGGTCTGCTATTTGGTGCCTTTTTCATGGCCACGGATCCGGTCTCATCACCTTATACAAAATCAGGGCAAGTTGTTTATGGGATTGGACTTGGAATATTGACCATTGTCATAAGAAGCTTTTCAGGCTTTGCTGAAGGCGTCATGTTTGCTATTATACTTATGAATGCTTTTACACCTATGATTGATGCATATATAATTGATAAGAAATTCAAACCCCTATCGGAATAGGCAGGTGATAATATGAAAGAACAATTAAAGATGATTTTTTTTACGATTTTACTTGGTCTCGCATCATCGGGTATACTAGTAGGTATGGACGTGTATACAAGTGATATGATTATAGAAAATGAAGAGCTTGCTTTCAAAAAATCCGTTTTACAAGCATTTGAAATAAATTATGAAGCGTCAGAAATCATAGATGTTTTTAGTGAGAAAATAACAAGGATTGAAAAAAATGGCTATGATTTCTATGCGTCTGAGTCGGGTGCTGTTGGCTTTGAGTTTGAAGGATCAGGTCTATGGGGTCCGATAACTGGATTTTTGACGCTGGAAGAAGACCTTGTTACCATACAAGACATACAGATAATGGAGCAATCCGAAACACCGGGACTTGGAGGTATCATTGCCGAGGCGGATTATCTTGCAAAGTACAAAGGCAAAGTATTTGATCCTAATATTGTGGTGGTTAAGGCAAATGACGAAGAAAATGCAATTAACGAAGTCGATGCCATCACCGGTGCGACAGGAACAAGTAGAGCTTTTGAAATCCTTCTAAATGCAGAATATGATATAAAAAAGGAGGCTCTGGTGAATTAATATGAGACTAATAAGATTAAGATATACAAAATGGTATCAACTCTTAAGTAAAGGTATATTTAAAGATAACCCTATTTATGCCATGGCCCTAGGAATATGTTCTGCTCTGGCAGTCACCAATAGGGTTGAAAACGCCATCGCGATGGGACTTGGCGTAACATTTGTACTGATGGCAAGCTCTATGTCAACATCTCTTATACGTAAGTTCATACCTGTCAAGGTGCGTATGGTGACCTACATGGTTCTGATTTCAACCTTTGTTATTGCTTTTCAAGGATTCCTACAAGCTTATTTTTATGATTTAAGTAAGGCCTTAGGTGCTTATACAGGATTGATTATTACAAACTGCATCGTTATGGGTAGAGCAGAAGCCTTTGCTATAAAAAACCCTATACATTTTTCTGCCCTTGATGCACTGGCCAATGGCCTAGGGTATATGTTTACATTGATAGCCATATCCGTTGTTAGAGAGGTATTGGCTTTTGGAACGTTACTGGGTATACAAGTGGTTGGTGACGGTTTTGTAACTTGGACAGTTATGGCGATGGCACCTGGAGCATTTTTTGTTATGGCCATTTATATGTGGATCATGAGGACGATCGCAAAACTTGATACAACATCAGCATCATAGAAGGGGGACTATCTTATGGAAGGATTAATCAATATCTTTATGGCATCCGTATTAACTCATAATATTGCACTAACATATATACTGGGCATGTGCCCCTTAATTGCCATTTCGAAGAATCTAAAAACAGCAAAAGGAATGGGCGCTTCGGTCATTCTTGTCATAACCTTAACGGCAGCTATTAATTGGCCGATTTATCAATTGCTTAAGAATAATAATGCCGAGAGCATCAGTTTACTGGTGTTCATCATTACCATCGCTGCAACTGTCCAGTTTCTAGAGATTTTCTTAGATAAATACCTACCGACTTTGTACAATGCTTTTGGTATATTTCTTCCATTAATTACTGTAAACTGTGCCGTCCTTGCGGTTTCTTTATTTATGGTCAATAGAACCTTCGGTTTTTTTGAAACAGTATTTTTTGGTTTTGGTTCCGGTACGGGATGGGCTCTTGCTATAAGCATTATTGCTGCTATTAGGGAGAAGATGGCACTGGTTAGCAAAGTACCAGACGGTTTACAAGGCGCAGGGATTGTCATGATTATTGCAGGCATTATATCCCTTGGGTTCATGGGATTTATTGGTGTTGTTGGATTTTGACAGAAGAGATTAAAAAATATTATTACTGACATTTTTGACCCTTTAACCATTTTTAGTACTATCTAAAATCAGATTGTGAGGTATAGATATGAGTGTTCCGATTATTTTAGTGGCAACATTAACCATCATAGCGATTTTGATTGCATTAGTAGACGTTCTTCTAGGTAGCAAGGGAGAGAAAAAAATTATTATTAACGAACAAAAAACAATCCCAGTAAAAGGTGATAATACTTTGTTAAATCATTTATCGGCCAATAAGATTTTTATCCCTTCTGCATGTGGTGGTAAAGCGACTTGTGGACAATGTAAGGTCAAGGTGACTGAAGGTGGTGGAGAAACACTTGCTACCGAGATTGGACTATTAAGTATTCAAGAACGCAAGGATCAAGTAAGATTGTCTTGTCAATGTAAGGTCAAAGACGATATCAAAATTAGTATTCCGGAGTCGTTGTTAAATGCTCAGGAATTTAAGACAGAAGTTATGGGCATTGAAGACTTGACCCATGATATTAAATTGGTGCGATTTAAACTCATTCAACCGACAACCATTGATTTTAAGCCAGGTCAATATGCTCAGATTGAAGTACCCGGACTTGAAATACAAAGAGCCTATTCTATTGCCTCAAACCCAAAAGAAAAGGATTTTTTAGAATTGATTATACGGTTGGTTCCAAAAGGTGAGGCTACAACTTTTGTTCATAAGGCACTTGAAGTTGGCGATCGAATTCGACTGCTTGGACCCTTTGGTGGTTTTTTTCTCCAAGAGCATTCTGACAGAGATATAATATGTATAGCGGGTGGTTCGGGAAAAGCACCTATCCGGTCCATTTTATACTATTTAAGGGACCACGGGATGAACCGCAAAGTCAAATATTTCTTTGGTGCACGAACAACTAAAGACTTGTATTATACGGAAGATTTTCAAGAGTTAGCAAAAGAATTTCCGAATTTTCAGTATATTCCGGCATTATCAGAACCTACAGAAGAAGACGATTGGCAAGGTGAGGTTGGCTTAATAACAGATGTGGTTGATCGTCATAGTAAGAATCTTGAGGAGCACGAAGCTTATTTATGTGGATCACCGGGTATGATTGACGCTTGTTTTGCAGTATTAGAAAGAAATGGTATGCCATCAGAACATATTTATTGTGACAAATTTTAATTCAGGATATTGAATAATAGGAAAACAATCGATAGAACGATGTGAGGTGTATTATGGATATTAAAGTCGGACAAGTATTGCGTCTAAAAAAAGGGCACCCTTGTGGTTCTTTTGAGTGGGAAGTTCTCAGGACGGGTATTGATTTTAAACTCAAGTGCAAGGGCTGTGGTCATCTTGTAATGATATCAAGAGTCAAACTTGAAAAGAATATAAAAGAGATAAAAGATTGAATATATTCATTGCAAATAAGCCTTTAATATGGTATCATATATTCTTGTATGTGGACAGGGACACCTATCTGCAATTATATAATAATATCCTTGCTCATTATAGTCACGATGACTTAGGCGTGGGCCAAAGACCAGAAGGAGGTGCCAAGATGAATACTTATGAATTAGCATTAGTACTTAATGGCAAATTAGAAGAAGAAGCAAAGACTGAAGCCTTTGAAAAAGTAAAAGGTTATATCGAAAAATTTGGTGGTAACGTTGTCAATGTAGACGACTGGGGTAAGCGTAAATTAGCTTATGAGATCCAAAAAATGCGTGACGGTTTTTACTACTTCATTACTTTTGAAGCAACTTCAGAAGTGCCAGGTGAAGTAGAAAAGCGTATTCGTATTATGGAATCTATTTTACGTTTCTTAATCGTTAGCAAAGTAGCATAAAACAAAAAGGGGGTAACGACTATGAACAAAGTAATTCTTATGGGGAGACTTACAAGAGATCCTGAAGTTAGATATACTCAAGGTGCTGAACCTTTAGCGATTGCTAGATATTCTCTAGCGGTCAACAAACGTTTCAAAAAAGAGGGACAGCCGGACGCAGATTTTATTAATATTGTGGCTTTTGGTCGCGAAGGTGAATTTGCCGAAAAATATTTTAAAAAAGGACAAATGGTTTCCATAGTAGGAAGACTTCAGACAGGTTCCTATACAGACAAAGACGGTGTTAAGAAATATACAACGGACGTTGTCATAGAAGAGCAACACTTTGCAGAAAGCAAGCGTTCTTATGAAGAGCATGCGACAGCAAGTGGTAGTCAGGACGGTTCTAGCGTTAAAGCACCCACAAACAATCAATCAGAAGGATTTGTAGCAATTGATAATTTTGATGATGACGATCTACCATTCTAATCGATATTACTAAGCAAAGGAGGTAAGCTTGTGGCTTTCCAAAAAAAGAGATTTAAAAGAAAAAGACGTGTATGTGTTTTCTGTGAAGAAAAACAAAACACAATGAACTATAAAGATGTTAATAAACTAAGAAGATTTGTATCTGAGAGAGGTAAAATACTTCCTAGAAGAATCACAGGAAACTGTGCTAAACATCAAAGAGCTGTAACGATTGCAATCAAACAATCAAGACATGTATCCTTGATGCCTTATACTTTAGATTAATATTTTGGGCTTTTCATGACTTAGGTTGTGAGAAGCTCTTTCTATTTATTTATAAGCAAAACACAATAAAGTTCTTATCATAATGTAAAGTTGAGTTATGAAGTATTAGATGATATAATATCTAAGTGTCTAAATGCTTAATTAATAGCATGTGGTTATAGTTGAAAGAGGTAGACAATATGAATCAAAAGAAGCAAGTGGCTTTCAACCAGCGCATTCAGAAGTTTTTTATGTGGCCTTTATTTTATATGGTTGTCATAACGTTTATGACCATTGTTATGTTGATTATTGAAAAAAGTATGGGTATCTTTTTTATTATATTATTGATGATTGCCGGTGTGACAGGCTACTTCATGAATAGAATAACCAAAAAGCATTTGATGAGTGAAGTTATTAATTTTGCCCTCAGCTTTTCGGGTGTTCAAAAAGACTACCTTGACAAATTAGAACTACCAAATGTTATTTTAGATCCGGAAGCAAAAATTCGTTGGTGTAATGAAGCTTTCAACATATTAGTGGGTACCATGGAAGATGTAGATGAAAGTAAAATTATCGAAATGAACATCAATGATATTATTCCCAGTCTGAATAGGGAAATGCTCCCTTCTGAAATGGAAGGACAGATAGAAAAAGTATTTGAAATCGGTGAACGTCATTATAGGGTTATAGCCAAGCATATGCGTATAGAGATGCATTCTAAGGAGTTGGATCTTGTTAACCTTACAGAAGATGAAGAACAGTTGCTTTATACGCTTTACTTTTTTGACATCACAAAAGAACGTATGCTTGCGCAAAAAAATATTGATCAAAAGACGGTTGCGGCTCTTATTTACATTGACAATTACGAGGAAGTTTTAAGCAGTATCGAAGATGTTAGGCGGCCTTTGTTGGTAGCGTTGATTGATCGAAATCTGAGTAAATTCGCTAATAAAATAGATGGTGTTCTGAAGAAATTCGAAAAAGACCAATATATTCTAGTCTTTCAGCAAAAATATATGGAAGAATTAAGAAGTAATAAATTCAGTATACTGGATGAAATACGTAGTATTAATATAGGGAACGAGCTACCTGTAACCATGAGTATGGGGGTTGGAATTAATGAATTTTCTTATATCCAGTCCGTAGAATTTGGAAGAATGGCTTTAGATCTTGCTCTAGGTAGGGGTGGTGACCAGGCCGTTGTTAAGAAAAATGACAAATTTTCTTTTTATGGAGGCAAAACCCGAGGTGTTGAAAAAAGCACACGTGTAAAGGCAAGAATTAAGGCATATGCTTTTAGAGAACTGATTGAAGAAAGTGACCGCCTTATTATAATGGGTCATAAACGTCAGGATTTGGATTCGTTGGGTGCGGCGGTAGGTATTTATGCCTGCGCCAAATTACTGGATAAGCCGGCTAATATTGTGATTAATGATGTGACTTCATCCGTAAAAACCCTTCATACTCAGCTCGTTGAAAATAACCATTATCCCAAGAATCTATTTGTAACTGGACAAGAAGCCATTAGCTACATAAAAGAAAAAACATTATTGGTAGTTGTGGATGTTAACCGACCATCTTATACAGAGCACATGGAGCTTTTAGATTATTTTAAGAATATTGTTGTCTTTGATCACCATAGGGTTAGTTCTGAACCCATAGAAAATCCGGTGTTGAGTTATATTGAATCCTATGCATCCTCCACATGTGAAATGGTGACAGAGATTCTAAGGTATATATCCGACAAAGTCAAATTAGAACCCATTGAAGCAGACGCTTTATTTGCGGGGATTACTGTTGACACCAAAAACTTTGTTATAAAAACGGGTGTTAAGACCTTTGAAGCAGCAGCATTTCTTAAGAGAAGTGGTGCAGATGTTATTCGGGTTAGAGGCTTCTTTAAAAATGATATGGCCTCTTATAAGGCCAAGGCTACAGCCGTCAGAGACTGCCAGATTTATAGCGACCATATGGCCATATCGGTCTGTCCTTCAGATGTCGAGAACCCGTCCCTAGTAGCAGCACAGGCTGCTGACGAACTGCTGAATATATCAGATATCAAAGCATCTTTTGTATTGTCCGATATTGAAGGTACTATTTATATCAGTGCAAGATCTTATGACAGTATTAATGTACAACTTATTATGGAAAAACTTGGTGGTGGTGGTCATCTTAGTGTGGCAGGTGCCCAAATTCCAGATGAAACCATAGAAGGTGTTATCCTGAAATTGAAGGAAACATTGGATAATTATACAGAGGAAGGTGAAACAACATGAAAGTAGTATTATTAGAAGACGTAAAAAAAGTGGGTAAAAAAGGTGACATCGTAGAGGTCAGTGATGGTTATGGTAGAAACTATTTAATAGCAAGAAAACTAGGAAAAGAAGCGACCAATGCGGCCATCAATGATGTCAAGTTAAAAAAAGCTACAGAAGCCAGAAAAAGGGAAGATGAACTAAATGAAGCCAAAGAATTGGGTGTCAAAATAAAAGCATCTTCGATAACACTGGCTATAAAAGCCGGTGAAGGCGGCAAAACCTTTGGATCGGTATCGACAAAAGAAATCGCCAAGGGTATTTCTGAGCAACTAGGTATTGAAGTCGACAAGAAAAAAATGGTACTAGATGAACCAATTAAATCACTTGGCACCCATATTATTAAGATTAAGCTTCATCCAAAAGTAACAACAGAATTATCGGTTAAAGTTGAAGGAGAATAGTCCGTATCATTTAGAAGCGGATAAAACGGGGTGACCTATATGGAAGACATAGTAAAACGTATACCACCACAAAGCTTAGAGGCAGAGCAATCAGTTATCGGTTCTATGATTATGGACCGAGAGGCTATAGAAACAGTTAAAGATACAATAACAGAGGATGATTTCTATCATCCTGATTTAAAATTCATATATGAAGCCATGGTCATCTTGTACAATAAAAATAAACCAGTCGACTTGGTCACCCTACAATCACAATTACAAGATCAGAAGGTTTTAGATCAGATAGGTGGTATTGAATACTTGTCGAAATTGGCAATGGCTGTTCCGACCTCTGCTCATGCGAAGCACTATGCCATGATTGTTAAGGAAAAATCAACCCTTAGAAAGGTGATTAAAGCCAGCCAAGAGATTACAGCAGATGCCTATGACGGTACAGTATCTATTGAAAATGTTTTAAATGGCGCTGAAGAAAGAATTTTTAACATTGTTCAGAAAAATGATTCGGGAGAATTCACACCGATTGCCCAGTTGGTTAATCCAATGTTGAATAAATTGGAGATGTTGACAAAGAACAAAGGCAAGGTGACAGGTGTTTCTTCAGGATTCTTAGACTTAGATTATCGTACAGCCGGCTTTCAACCTTCTGATTTAGTACTGATTGCAGCAAGACCCTCCATGGGCAAGACAGCTTTTGCCCTAAATCTAATTCAACATGCAGCCATCAAAGACGGAAAAGTAGCAGCTATGTTTAGCCTCGAGATGTCCAAAGACCAGTTGCTCAACCGTATGGTTTGTTCAGAAGCCATGGTAGATGCACAAAAAGTCAGGACCGGTGATCTTGAAGATGAAGACTGGGCAAAAATATCTATGGGTGCGGTCATCTTAGCAGATGCGCCAATCTATATAGATGATACTCCGGGTATTACCATATCAGAAGTCAGGGCAAAATGTCGTAAGTTAAAAATGGAAAAAGGCTTAGACTTGATTATGATTGACTACTTGCAGCTCATGAGTGGATCTGGGAAGACGCAGTCAAGAGAGCAAGAAATATCAGAAATCTCAAGGGGATTAAAAGCCCTTGCAAGAGAAATGAGTGCACCTGTCATCGCCCTATCACAGTTATCGCGTGCTTGTGAGTCCAGAGCAGATCATAGGCCTATGTTATCCGATCTTAGAGAATCAGGTGCCATCGAACAAGATGCCGATGTGGTGATGTTTTTATATAGGGATGAGTACTATCATCCTGAATCAGAGCTTAAGAATCAAGCTGAGTTGATTATTGCCAAACAACGGAATGGTCCGACAGGAACCGTTAATCTAGTTTGGATTGAACAATATACAAAATTTAAGAATATGGCACAATAGTATGAAGGATATCCCATATATATAGGAGTAAATAAAAACAGAACCGTCATTACGGTTCTGTTCTGTTAGTGCATGGTAAGGGACTCGAACCCATGACTTCTTCCACGTCAAGGAAACACTCTACCAGCTGAGTTAACCACGCCTATGCAATTAATTTACCAAGTTTTCACCTAAATGTAAAGCATATTTTGAAAATAATTAAAAAACTTTTCAGCAATCATAAACACATAAAGGTGGTATATATAAATGGATCAAAAAACAGAAGTAATAAATACGGGAAAAAAGTGGAAACCATACTTAAGAAACAGTAGATATTGGATTCTTGTATTGATTGTCATCGCCTTCTTAATCATTCTAATCAGATTGCCGAATAAAGGCGTCCTATCATTAATGCAAAAAGAGCCGGAACAACATCTTCTAAAAATCAACAGTCCTTTAAATGAAAGAATCATTATTCCAATAATAAAAGAATTTCAAGAGACAACAGGCATACAGGTGGAGTACCTTTCGGCAGGTACCATGGATTTACTAGAAGTCTTAGACCATAAAGAGGAAAGATATTTAATGGATATCATGTGGGGTGGAAGTAAAGAGTACTTAAACATCTATAAAGACTTATTTGAGCCTTATACCTCCATCTATGACCATGAGATCCATCAAAGTTATAATGACGAAGAAAACTATTTTTTGGGTTACAATCTTTTGCCCATTGTATTGATATATAATACCAAACTTGTCACACCTGAAGAGGCACCGAAAACTTGGGTGGATGTTCTTAATCCAAAATGGAAAGGCAAGTTGGCATTTGTAGACCCAAGTACTTCAGGGTCTGCCTTTATCGCTTTATCTTTTATTTTAAATATCAACCAAACAGGTTCCGATTATAACTGGAAAAACACAGAAAAACTACTGGACAATCTAAACGGAAAAATATTGGCAAAGTCTTCAGAAGTATATGAAGGCGTTGCCAATGGTGACTTTGCAATTGGAATAACCATGGAGGAAGCGGCTATACTATATATTAATAGAGGTGAAGATGTTGGTATAGTTTATCTTGAGGAAGGCACACCTGTAATAACCGATTCTATCGCTCTTATGAAAGACGCTAAAAACAAAGAAGAAGCAAAAGCATTTATTGATTTTGTATTAAGCAAAAATGTACAGACCTATATGGTGGATCAATTCTATTTACGTTCCATCAGGGAAGATGTCGATGTACCGATGGGTCTAAGGCCTATGGATGAATTGAATATTTTTGATGCAAGTAAGTTGGATACATATAAAAAGAAGGCCGATGTATTAAAAAACTGGCAGGACATGATCATCATGAGGGCACAGGAAGGTGAATAGGATGAAGCAGACCAGAATACCACTTTTTTATAAACTGTTTGCCACTTTTATATTGTGTAGTACGATTCCCTTATTGATAATTAGTGGTTTGATGTATGGCCTGTCTGTAAATTTTCTCAATAAAACCATATATGATCAAACATATACAAATATTGAAGTGGCACATCAGAGAATTAATGATAAGATCGTTGAATATGAAGGCATCATTCAAGGTATTTTGAATAAAGAAGATATTGTTTTAGCCATATCTACAGAAAAGGATTATGAAGTTCACGAAAACACAATCTATGAAATCATATATGAAGCACTGATTGAACAAAACATTAAGCCGGTCGTACATATAACAAATATATCTGGTAGTATTATTTTTTCGACAACACCAATTCCGGAAGTCTATGAAATTGAATTGAAAAACAAATGGGGTATTTTCAGAGAAATTAACAAAAAAACCAATCGTACGGTCATTTACCCACAGAAAATCACATATTTACCGGGTAGAAGAAGTATTGTCAGTTTAGGTACTCAGATTATTAATCATGAAGGTGAACATGTTGGCTATATCTTAATTGATGTTCCAAGAGAAGTGATTCTGGAAGAAATGAAAGCAGTTTATTCAGGCTTATCATTACATTTGGTCCTATTAGATGACAACGCTTATACATTGTTAGATACTGAAAATCCCAACATGGAAGGGAAATTTCAAAGATCCTCTTACTTGGATTATCAAAAGAATTTGGAATATAAAAGTATCAAAGAAGAAATAGAAAAAGACAGCTTTTTGGTTATAGAATTTAAAGATGAACAATTAGGAACCACAACCATTGCAAATGTTTCATCAAATGTTTTCCAGTCTTTCAATCGAATACTTGGACTCATACTATTGATTGGCGCTATTGTAAGCTTAAGTATATCCTTAATTATATCTTATGTATTAGCGAGGTTTATATCTCATCCGATTAAGGACCTGATTAGTATTATGGGCAAGGTTGAAGAAGGTACTTTCTCTATTAAAGCTAATTTAAGAAGCAACGATGAGATTGGAGATCTTGCCAAATACTTCAATCAGATGCTAGATAGACTAAATACATATATGAATAAGGTTGTAGAAAAGCAACAACAGCTTAGAACCACTGAAATTAAAATGTTACAAGCCCAAGTAAATCCACACTTTATTTACAACACGTTGGATGTCATTAAATGGAGTGCCAAGCTGGGTCAAAAAAGTGAAGTGGTAAGCGTTGTCACCAATTTGGCCAAAATACTTAGGAATAGCATCGATTGTGATGAAGAATTTGTTAGTGTCAAGAGGAGCATTAGCTTTATTGATAGTTATTTAGCTATACAGAAAATAAAATACAACAATGCTTTTAAAGTTATAAGAAATATTGATCATACCATCTTAGAATGTAAAGTGCCAAGACTTATTATTCAACCTTTTGTCGAAAACGCAATCGTACACGGACTAAGCAACCATTCCGGCAATGGAGAAATAAGTATAAACGGATTTGTTAAGGCAGGGATTATTGAATTTCAGATTATAGATAATGGCATCGGCATGACAGATGAAGAGATTAAAAAAGTATTCGATAACAAGTCGGATCAGCACATAGGTATTCATAATGTGGATCAAAGAATTAAGCTTTATTACGGAGAAGGTTATGGTGTTCATATAGAAAGCCAAAAATATAAAGGTACAAAGGTAGCCATAACAGTGCCCTATTTGTATGAAGGAGAAGTCTTATGATTGGAATTGTAATAATTGAAGATGAAGCATATATTAGAAAAGGTATGGTTCTTACCACACCCTGGGAGGAATTTGGTTGTGAAGTTATTGGTGAAGCTAAGGATGGCATAGAAGGTTATAATCTTATAAAAAAGCTCAAGCCGGATATTGTCATAACGGATGTTAGTATGCCTGTTATGGATGGTATCGAGATGATTAGAAAACTAGAGGATGAACTAGAAACGGAGTTTATCATCATATCTGGTTTCGATGATTTTAATTATGCTCAACAGGCCATAAAACTCGGCGTTAAGGATTATCTGTTAAAGCCCATTGATGACGATGACTTTTATTTTACATTACAGAAAATAGTCAAAGTCATAGAAGAACGAAGAGAACAGATTAAGCAACTGGATAGACAAGTCCTAATTGAGGAAGGTAAAACCTTGCTGCTTAATGAAGAAAACTATGATAATAACTACGATGGAAGAAAAAGGTATGTTACAAAAGCGGTTAAATGGATTGAAGAACATTATCATGAAGGTATTGCTATTAGCGAGGTGGCAGAAGCCTTAGATATTAGTGAAAGTTATTTGAGTAGGTTGTTTAAAAAATATAAAGATTACACCTTTGTGGAATTCTTAACAGACTATCGGCTTAAAATGGCGATAGAACTTCTAAGAGATCATACCATAAAGGTATATGAAGTTTCTGAAAAAGTGGGTTATAATGATCCCAAATACTTTAGTATATTATTTAAGAAAAAAATGGGCGTAACACCGATGGAGTTTAAGAACAATCTATCTGATGAAACAAGAGGGTAAGTGATTTATGAATAAAATTTATGAAAAATATAATAGAAACAAGAAAAATATAGACAAAAACACCGGAAATATCTAAAGAGATGAAGTGAGTTCATATTATTCAACAAAAAAACAGGATAGTTAATTGAT
Source organism: Petrocella sp. (assembly GCF_059865615.1). Classification (NCBI taxonomy): domain Bacteria; kingdom Bacillati; phylum Bacillota; class Clostridia; order Lachnospirales; family Vallitaleaceae; genus Petrocella; species Petrocella sp. The sequence goes on from NZ_JCBCDA010000074.1 coordinate 15,722, forward strand.
GTATTTATTAAAAAGCTATATAGTCTCTATATAGCTTTTTAAATTAGTACGTGCTTTGAACATGTGCAAGGAAGGAGAAATCAATGAATATATTTCAAGACAGAAACAGAGAGTTAGAGCTTGAGATTGATTTATATCTCAACTGTCTTCAAAAAGGCGCTATGACTTTTTATGAGGGAATCAAAGACTATATGACCAATAATTGCCAACAATTTGAAGAGCGTGTCAAAGTTGTTGTAGAACAGGAAAGCGAAGCAGATGAACATCTAAAGAACCTAAAATTCATCTTATACAGATATAATTTGGTGCCGGATCTTAGCGCAGATATCTTAGAGCTTATGGATTCTATGGATGACATTGGTGATATTTCTAAACAAATGCTCTTAGACCTACAAGTTGAGCAACCTAAAATAGAAGAAGACTTTAAAGAAGACTTCATTCTAATTGCAAAAACCTCACGTAAAGCAGTAGAAACACTTATTCGAGGGGTCAGAGTTTATTTTACCGAATATAAAACCATAGAAGACTATATTAGTAAAGTTTATTTCTATGAATCGGAAGTCGATAAACTAGAGCATAAACTAAAAATCAAAATATTTGCAGATAAAGATCATTTAAAACTAAGTGAAAAAATGCACCAACGCTATTTTGCACAAAAAACAGCAAGACTTTCCGATATAGCAGAAGAAATGGCGATAAAACTATCCGTATTTAGATTTAAGCGAGGTATATAATGGATGTGATGAACTTTACACTTTCGACAATCATATTCTTATCTGCAGGATTATTTATGGGTTGGTCCCTTGGCGGGAATGATGCAGCAAATATTTTTGGAACGGCTGTCGGCACCAGAATGGTTAAGTTCACAACAGCAGCCATCATCTGTAGCATATTTGTCACCCTAGGTGCCGTCTTAAGCGGAACAGGCGCATCCCATACCCTTGGACAACTGGGGGCTATTAACGCCATCGGCGGTTCCTTTGCCGTATCGGCTTCGGCGGCTTTTACTGTCATGGTAATGACCGGGAAAGGCTTGCCCGTATCGACCTCACAAGCTGTAGTAGGCGCCATTATTGGTTGGAATATATTTGGTGGTATAAAAACAGATATGGCAGTGGTATATAAGATTGTCAGCACATGGATTTTCACACCGATTTTAGCAGCATTTTTTGCAGTCATCTTTTATTGGATCACCAAATACATTGTAGAACACACCAAAATACATATCGTCAAAATGGATAAATATACAAGATACGCTTTAATGATCGCCGGTGCCTTTGGTGCCTATAGTTTAGGCGCTAACAATATTGCCAATGTCATGGGTGTCTTTATAAACGTATCCCCCTTTAAAATCATAAGGTTATCTGACAACCTATTCATAACCAGTACCCAACAGCTTTTCTTTCTAGGTGCCCTGGCCATATCTCTTGGTGTATACACTTACTCCAAAAAAGTCATGTTAACTGTAGGAAAAAGCATCTTTAAGCTTTCACCAATCAGTGCCTTTATCGTCGTTTTAGCGACGTCCACAGTTTTATTTTTATTTTCCTCAGAGCCATTAAGCATTTGGCTAACATCAAGAAATCTGCCTGCGTTTCCACTTGTGCCTGTATCCCAGTCTCAAGCCGTAGTAGGCGCAATCATGGGTATTGGATTGGCAAAAGGCGGTCGAAATATTAATTTAAAGGAGCTTGGAAGAATAGGCTCAGGATGGATCATGACACCCCTCATATCCATGATGATCTCTTTGATATCATTATATGTTCTTCAAAACGTATTTATGCAAACAGTCATAAATTATTAACTTACGCCCTCCTTAGGATTAAATAGCCCTACTCTTTAATCCTCCCAAAAGATAAAATTAATAAAAAGGACTTTGTAAGCCAATTGTAGCAGATGGTGTGCAAAGTTCTTTTTATTAATTTGCGAAACAGATTTCAAAGATTTTTGAGGAAACGAACCATAATATATTGACATATGAGCGTCTTCTGTTATAATTATGCTATTACATAGGAATAAATCGTTGAAGAGACGAGTAGAATGAAGTACGGATTAACAGAAAGAAAATCATTGCTGAGAGATTTTTATTCCAATTCATTTGAAGACTACCTCTAAGAGATTCTAATACAATCCGTTGACTACGTTATCGTCGAATGAAGTGATAGGAAACTATTATTAGGGTGGAACCACGGGTTGACTCGTCCCTTGCGATGCAAGTGATGGGTCTTTTTTTAATTCAAAATAACAGGGTAAAGATATGCTTTATGTTGGTTTAAGAAAACAGGAGGAAAAAATGATTATAACATTAAAAGATGGTAATACATTAGAGTTTGAACAAAAAGTAAGTGTATTGGATATAGCAAAAACCATTAGCGAAGGTTTAGCAAGACAAGCTTTGGTCGGTGAAGTTAATGGTGCGATAGCGGACTTGAGAGACGAGGTAAGCGAAGATGCTCATGTTAATATACTTACCTTTAATGACAAAGCCGGTAAAAAAGCTTTTTGGCATTCAGCATCACATTTGCTGGCTCATGCTGTAAAAAGACTGTACCCAGAAACCAAACTGGCCATAGGTCCGGCAATTGACAATGGATACTACTACGATCTGGACCGTGAAATACCTTTTTCAGTGGAAGAATTGGCACTCATTGAAGGCGAGATGAAGAAAATCGCATCTGAGAACTTGGAAATAAACAGATTCGAATTATCAAGAGAAGCGGCTATTGAACTCATGAAGGAGAAATCCGAAGACTATAAAGTTGAGTTGATTCAGGATTTGCCGGAGGATGCTAAGATCTCCTTCTACCAACAAGGTGATTTTGTTGATTTGTGCGCGGGTCCTCACATTATTAGAACCAAAGATATCAAAGCCTTTAAACTAACCAGTGTTGCAGGTGCCTATTGGCGTGGATCAGAAGATAACAAGATGCTGACCAGAATCTATGGTACAGCATTTCCAAAAGCGAAGGATCTAAAGGAATATCTGGATATGCTTGAAGAGGCTAAGAAAAGAGACCATCGTAAACTGGGCAAAGAACTTGAGCTTTTCACAATGTATGATGAAGGACCAGGATTCCCCGTATTCTTAAACAAAGGTATTATTCTAAAGGACCTATTGATTAAATACTGGAAAGAAATACACAAGAAGAACGGTTATGAAGAAGTGTCAACGCCGATTATCCTAAACAAAAGCCTATGGGAAACTTCAGGGCATTGGGATCATTATAGGGATAATATGTATACAACACAAATAGATGATGAAGATTTTGCAGTTAAGCCCATGAACTGTCCCGGAGGCATGTTGGCTTTTAAGACAAAGCAACATTCTTATAGAGATCTGCCTCTTAGAATGGGCGAATTAGGTCTGGTACACCGTCATGAAATGAGTGGCGCTCTACATGGTCTTATGCGAGTGCGAAGCTTCACCCAAGATGATGCCCATATTTTCATGACAAGATCACAGGTCACGGAAGAAATTATAAATGTTATTAATCTTATTGATGAAGTCTATGCCAAATTCGGTTTCAGTTACCATGTGGAACTATCCACTAAGCCGGAAGGTAGTATTGGTGTACAAGAGGATTGGGATATGGCAGAAGCATCCTTAAAAGAAGCCTTAGATCAAAAAGGTATGGAATATATTTTGAATGAAGGCGATGGGGCCTTCTATGGTCCCAAGATAGACTTTCATTTAAGAGACTGTATAGGACGTACTTGGCAATGTGGCACCATTCAGCTCGACTTCCAACTGCCTCAGAGATTTGAACTTGAGTATATTGAACATGACAACTCCAAACAAAGACCCATCATGTTACACCGTGTTGTTTATGGATCTATCGAACGCTTTATTGGAATCTTAATCGAACACTTTGCCGGTGCATTCCCATATTGGTTAGCACCGGTTCAAGTAAAAGTACTACCAATATCACCGGAATTTGATGATTACGCCAAAGAAGTCATGGCCAAACTCGATGAGCAAGGCGTTCGTGTAGAAGGTGACCTTAGAAACGAACGTATCGGCTACAAGATCCGAGAAGGTGGCATGGAGAAAATCCCATTCCTATTAATCGTAGGCGAGAATGAGCGAAACGCAAAATCCGTCTCCATACGACCCTTTGGTCAACAGAAAAATGACGAAATGTCCTTAGTAGACTTCATCGAAAAAGTCAAAGAACTATAAAAAAGGTTAAAGTGTCAAACTCAGTCTGACACTTTAACCATAA
>NZ_JCBCDA010000023.1:0-9965 GCF_059865615.1 Petrocella sp.
CTACTTCAAAATCTCATCCACCAAACCCATAACAGCCGTCTCAAGATTCAAAGCCAAAGCATCCGCTTCAACTTGCGTACTACCTTTTACGCCAAAATAAAACTTCACCTTCGGCTCAGTACCAGATGGTCTGACGCAGAACCATGACCCATCTTCCAAATCATAATACAAAACATTCGAAGATGGCAAACCTGTAGAAGTCACTTCATTCGTTACCAGATTCTTAATCGTATCTTCATTGTAATCTCTGGCACCCACCACTTTAATACCACCCAAAACCTTAGGAGGGTTATCTCGTAATGAAGTCAAAATATGTTGGATTTTTTCTATACCTTCAATACCTTTTAATGTAATCGCCTGAAGAGTCTCTTTATAATAACCATACTTCTCATATAAATCTATGAGTGCTTCATACAAAGTCTTACCTTTTGATTTGAAATAAGCCGCCGCTTCTGCTACACACATCACCGCTACAATAGCATCCTTGTCTCTTGAATGGGTACCCACAAGACATCCATAGCTTTCTTCAAATCCAAACTGAAAATCATAGCTTCCATCCGCTTCAAATTCTTTAATCTTTTCACCGATATATTTAAAACCGGTTAAAGTCTCAAACAACGTTACCCCATAATCTTCTGCAATAGCCCTCGCCATATAGGTAGAAACAATGGTCCCGACAACAGCACTGTTTTTAGGTAGAATTCCTAGTTCAGCTTTACGGCTTAAGATATAAGACATTAGAATCATACCGATATTATTGCCATTAAGTGCTTTATAGTCACCTTCTTTTGTTTTTGCAAATACACCTAGTCGATCGGCATCCGGATCTGTAGCCATAACCACATCTGCATTATTTTCTCTTGCAAGCTTTAGAGCTAATTCAAAAGCTTTTGGATCTTCAGGATTAGGGTAATCCACCGTCGGAAAACTGCCGTCCGGTTCCTCTTGTTCCTTTACAACTAATACGTTTTCAAATCCGATTTCTTTCAAAATACGTCTAACAGGAATATTACCTGAGCCATGCAAGGGAGTATAAACCACTGTAAAATCATTGGCTTCCGCTTTAATCACTTCCGGATTGATGATTAATTTTTTCAAAGTATCAATATATCGATCATCTAAAGCTTTATCGATTATTTCATACAAACCTTTTGCCATCGCCGTATTTTTGTCCATTATTTTTACAGATTCATAGCCTTCAACCAAATTCACTTGCTCAATAATTTCTCCATCAATAGGTTCTGTTACTTGGGCACCATCTGACCAATAGGCTTTATACCCGTTGTACTCTGGAGGGTTATGACTAGCTGTAACTACAATTCCGGCTGTACAACCAAGTTCCCTAACCGCATAGGACAAATAGGGAACCGGTCTAAGTGACTCAAAAACATAACCTTTGATGCCATTAGCCGCTAAAACCAATGCTGCTTCGTCCGCAAACTCTGGGGACATACGTCTTGAGTCGTAAGCAATGGCAACACTGTTTTCTTGATTGACTTTCTTAAGGTTAATATAATTAGCCAATCCTTGAGTTGCTTTTCTAACTGTATAAATGTTCATTCGATTGGTTCCAGCGCCTAAGACACCTCTTAACCCTCCGGTTCCAAATTCAAGTTCCCTATAAAAGCGGTCCTGTATCTCCTTGTCATCACCTTTGATTTGCCTCAATTCTTCCTTCGTTGCCTCATCAAAATAATCGTTCTTTAGCCATGATTCATATAAATCCATGTACGTCATATTACGCCCTCCTTTTTAATCTTATTTATGGCCAACGTGTCAAAATAAAACCTTAACGCCTTAACCATTTATGTATCTGTATCTCACTCTTAAAGAGCTTTTCATAGGATTGTATCCTTGAATGCTCTTATTCGTCACCTGACGTATTGGGTTCTAAAGGTACTAATTCCGGTAACACAAGATTCTTATCTTTACCATCATCCTCCCAAGAAAATGAAAAACTGGCCGTCACATAACCTGTTCTTCGCAATGTAATGGTATGGTCTCCAGGTGTATAAGGCGTCGAAGTTGGGATAACACCTATAAAAGCAGCATCCAAATAGGCTTCGGCACCTGCCGGTTCTTGTATGAAAAGAAAACTTGCTTTTCTCTCAAGATCAATCCTGAATCTTAAGTATGCTTGGTTCAGGATAAGGTTACCTTCCCAAGTCTCAAAATTCTCTTTTTCAGCTCGAACTCTATAATTACCAAAACTTAGCATACTCGGCTCATTAGACTGTAGTAATACATCATCAATATACAGTTTTACATCTTCCTGAGAAAGCACAAACTCAACCGTTCCAACCTTAGGCTGTGCTGTACTCAAGTCAAGGGTTACATTTTGTCCCTCTTCAACCATAACTTGACTTACAAATGGTGACATATTGTCCTTCGAGACTATTACATCATAAACGCCTGCACTAATAGGCATGTTCATTTCTGCTTCAACCAACTTACTAATTTTTCGTCCTACCTCAATCTGACCACCGATGAAGCTTTCATGGTTAACCAAAGTGATGGTACCATGGCCATTGATGATAATAATACTCCATACTCGATCTTTATAACCTTTTACAATTGCTTCATCTGCCGTACTGAGTTCAGTAATTGCAAAAGGAGAACCATCCTTAGAGGTCACCAGCTCTTCTGTATAAGTGTATACCTCGTTGCCAATCCTAATAGTCAAGTTTTCATCATCTACCACCATGTTGCTGACATCTCGTCTCTGCCATGTAACCGCGGTAATTCTTACATTTTCCGGTTTTAATGTTTTTGTATCATACTTAGTCTCAATCATGTCACCAATCTTAATCTGGCTTAGTGCAATATCTGTGCCATACTCATTTTTAATATCGATAGAGCTATCCATCTCTAGAGTGATCATTTTTAATGCCTCAATATCATAAACCATGAGCTTGCCGCTTTCACTATCCACATATTTAACCACTGCCATAGCTCTTTCGTATTGTCCACTCGACACTACTTCTTCAATATCTGTAAGTGTTTCAACGTCTTCTGGCTTGTCTTTTTCTTTATCTTTTCCACCTAATACAAGCGCTAAAACTGTTACACCAACGATTAATATAACAACTGCCACGATACCAATTACCGTCATTCTTGATACAATGTCCACTTTTTTCTTCTTTTCAGTCGTTCTTTTTCGTTCTGTCATCTGTCACCTCTTATTATTTCACCTCATAAAACAGGTCATTTTTATTCCAACCCCGTCAATAATTCACTCGCTTTTTCGTAGTCTTGATTCAACTTTTCCGTCATGGCCAAGTGGGGTTTATGTTTTATATTATAATGAGTATTCTTTTCTTTTGCAAGTATTACCAAACCCTCCGGAATCGCTCTAATGGCCTCTAAATAGTTTTTCCCTTGAAGAACATCACCACATCGGATACTCGCCTCGCCGGCCATAAGCATAGTACTGCTATAGTCCTCATGTCTGTTAATATTTAACGGGTTAAGATCCACCAATATTTTAGCATATTCAACTGCCAGCGGATAATTCCCATTTTTTATAGCAATCTCTTTTTGAACCTGATAGCTTTCAATGATATAGGGATTTTTATGAATCAAATTTTGGGATATTGTAAACCGCTGTTCTTTATTGTCCACTTCTTGTAAATACTTTCTTGCTCCTTCTGTATGACTTTGATACAAATTCAATGTTTTTTCATAGTCACCCATTTGATAGGTGCTTTCAACAAGCAAAAAATAAATACAAGGCAAAATCAATATGAACAACAAAAAATAACTGAAGTTTTTGGGAAGTGTGTATTCTTTTTTTACTGCCTCTTCTTTATGCGTTGAAAAAATTAATATCAATAACCAAATATAAGGAAATTGAAGATTGATATCCGTTAGACTATGAAACAACAGAACTATAATCACCAATTTATTCATGCCATCATATTTCTTAATGAAAACAATATAGATCATAAAGGCCGCTAATGTCATACCACCTATCATGCCAATATCTAGGAATGACTGCAACAAACTGCTATGAACATATCTGACATGATACATGGAGCCGGTTTGATACGCACGTTGGGCATAATAATATCCAAAAGTTCCATACCCAAGCGGCCTGTCTACAATCATATGTAAAGCATCATCATAATATAACAACCGTGTCTGCCACTCGCTGACTTTTGGCGTCATTTGCGTAAGTCTACTAAAAACCAGCTCTAGATTAGTGAAAGCAATAAGTACCCTGTTGATGATGACAGAAAGTCCTAATCCCATCCAAAAGGTATACTGTAATTTTTTCCTGAATATTAAAAACACCATGACGAAACATGCTATTAAAATGACACTTCGACTCATGGTCATTAATAATGTTGTTCCTAAGATACTCATGCCTATTACTTTTTGCCATGGCTTCATTGCCAGTGTTAAAAATACCAAGATGGCCGCTAATACAACAATAGCCCAAGTATTGGCATATTGAATCGGACCAGCCATTCTTTGATTTATGACATAGGAAAATCGGTTCTCTCCTAAACCCAGATAGCTCGCGATTCCTATTAATCCACCTAATATTACACCCATCACAAAAAACCATTTAAAACTCTTCATGAAGATTTCATCATGAACTTGATATATTACAATATAAGCCATGATAAGTAGAATGCCTAAAAAAATGCCATAAACTTGCATGCCTTTTTCGACAGCAGTAAACAAAGCTAATATTTGTATGGCTAAAAATAGTAATAAGTATTTAATCGTTACATCCTTGGGCACAGTTATACTTCCTCTATGATATAACCCTACAAGCATCAAGACAATCATGACCACATTGGCCAACATAAGCGCGTGATTAAAATAAAGACCTTGTAAAAACATAAAAACTGTCATCCATATTAATATAGCTATAGAATAGACTTTCATAGGCTAACCTTTATGTATTAATTTTTTCGCTTTTTCAAGAAGTAGCTTTTTTTTATTTATTTCCGGTTCTTCTATTACCATTTCTAAAAGTGCTTTTAACAATATGCCGATTCTCTCACCTCTTTCAACACCTAGGTCCATTAGGTCCTTACCACGGACATCGAGGTCTTGTATGGTTAAGCAGTGATTACTTGCCAAAAGAATCTGAAAATGTTGTTTTTTCATGTCTAAATCTTCTAATCTTGCCTGAAGTTTATCCGGTGCTTGAGCCCGAACATCCGCTTCTTGAACGGCTAAATAATCTTTGAACATATCCACGCCCATATGGGCAACCGCTTTTCTTAGAGATTTTGCATTCGGTTCAAATCGATAATCATGATAGGCAATGAGTTTGAGAATGTGGTTTTTTGTTTTATTGTCAAATTTGAGACGACTGAGTATTGTTTTTGACAGTTCCACACTGATTTTTGAATGGCCATAAAAATGGTCCACACCCTCATCGTCTGTTGATTTCGAGTAACCTTTGCCAATATCATGTAAAAATATGGACCATCTTAAAGCTTCCGTTCTTTTCACTTCTTTAAGTGCTCTATACGTATGTTCATCCACATTATAAACATGATAAGAATGGTTTTGACTGAGATTTACACAGGGCATAAATTCAGGTATGACATAAAGCATCAAACCATAGTTCACCAACTTAGAAATGTAGTCCGGATTTTTTGAACATAAAATCTTCGAAAGCTCCATCTTAATTCTTTCAGCACTTATTTTCTCGATAAGCTTAGACAGCAAAGTAATGGCTCTACCGGTTTCTAACTCAATCTCAAATCCAAATCGCGCTGCAAAGCGAATGGCTCTAAGCATCCTTAGTGCATCTTCATGAAAACGTTCATTCGGGTCGCCCACACATCGAATGATGCCAAGTTTAAGATCTTCTTCCCCGCCAAACAAGTCTATAAACCCTGATTCTTCGTTATAGGCCATAGCGTTAATGGTGAAATCCCGTCGCTTAAGATCTTCTTTTAGACATTTTGTAAATGCAACCGCCTTGGGCCGTCTATGGTTTTCATATTTACCATCTACACGGTAGGTCGTGATTTCATAACCTACTTTGTTTTTTAATATGGTAACCGTACCATGTTCTAGACCTGTATCCACAGTTCTTGAAAATAAAGCTTTCACTTGACTTGGTTCAGCAGACGTGGTCAAATCCCAGTCCTTAGGCACTTTCCCAAGCATTAAATCTCTGACACATCCACCAACAATAAAAGCTTCATGTCCATGATAATGCAGTTTTTTTAATATATAATGAACATCTTTGGGTAATTCTCTTTTAATCATATAACACCTTTTCTATTGGATCCTAATGGCTTCTTTTTGTACTCCTTTTGCTTCAAGCTCTTTTAATGTGTCTTCAATACTTATAGGTACATAAGTTTTTAGAAGCTTCATTTTCCCACTGAAAGTATAGTCTTTACAGCTTGCAGGTATGAGGAAACTGTCCCCTTTCTTAACTTCTAACAACTCATGATTGCCCTCTAATTGGCCGGAACCTTTAAGTACCATATAGATTTCATAACCCTTTTCCTTTAGTTGTTTGAGTGAACCATCCATTTCTATGATCTCTAAAGCAAAATATTGGTTCAGGATATAATAAGTATGTTTGACGTTTTCTCTCACAACCATAGAGCCATGAATCGGTAGGGTTGAATATGTATCTAGAAAATCGATGGTCTCTTTAGATTTGTCTATATGAAGCTCTCTGCTTTGACCGTCAAGGCCTATTCTATTCCAATCGTAAACTCTATAGGTGGTGTCTGAGTTTTGCTGTACTTCAGCAAGTAAGATGCCTTTTCCTATAGCATGGATTAAGCCAGCAGGTATGTCAAAGACATCACCAGCCTTAACTTCTACTTCGTTAAGTACTTGTTCCAACTGGTTGGCCTTTAGAGCGGTCATAAATGCCTCTTGAGTTGTTCCTTTTTTCAGACCAATAATCAACCTGGCGCCTTTTTCTGCTTCCATAATAACCCAAGCTTCTGATTTTCCAAGTTCTCCGTTTTCTATAATATTAGCATAGGCATCATCCGGATGTACCTGAACGGACAAATCCTCCTTTGCATCAATGATTTTTACCAATAATGGAAATTTATGCCCTTTTTCATAACCTTCACCGAGTATTTGATGGCCATGGGTCTGTAATAGTGCACATAGTGTCAGGCCTTTATAAGGTCCTGCCCCAATGATAGAAGCGCCGTGTTCATGACAAGCAACCTCCCAGCTTTCTCCTGTATACTTAAATGGGGTTTTTTTACCATAAAGATTTTTCAGTTTTTCTCCGCCCCAGACCCGTTCTTTTAGATCCGGTTCCAATAACAATGGTCCCATAGTGCCTCCTTATGCATTCAACATAACTTTTTCATTATTAAAGGATCTTGTAATCATAAGAATCAATATCCCTGTAATCAGAACAGATACAATCGTAGACAGCAAAAACGCATCCAAACCAAGTTGGAACATAAATAATCGCTTTATGGCAAGCACATTCCCCAATATCGGTATGGCGAATTGAATAACAGCAGGCTCACCGGTAGTAAACATGGTTGAAAAAGATGCAAACATGACAATCATATAAATAGGTGATACATAAGTGCCGGCTTCTTTAATAGACTTTGCCCTTACTGAAGTAATACATATAAGCCCCACATACATGCCCACCAATACCAGCATAATAATTAATAACTGTACATATTGGAAAACCGTAAATGATAATGATGTAATTGAAATATCTCTACCGCCTGACAGCATACCACCTACGTTTGGCAAGGAAGCCATAATGGCTATAAAAGAACACGCAGCACTCACAAAGGCAACAATCGCAAGACCGATTAGTTTACCCATGGCAATGGTTTCTCTATTGACCGGTGTCATAAGTAAGGTTGCCATAGTACCTCTTTCTTTTTCACCTGCTATGGTATCCAATCCGATACCCATGGCACCGGCAAATAATAGTATAGCAATCAACATCGGTAATATCATTGAAAGACCAATACCCATTGCTTTAGACTCATCCATGACTTCACTTTCATCATTGGTCGCATCCACCACAAAAGCTTTGGCATAATTTTCATTGCCAAATCTTTCTCCTAACATGGCAAGTTCATATCCCTGTAATAGCTGCATGACGAACCTATTTCTTGCCGGGTAGGAATAATCTTCTGAGGGATTGTAATAGGTCTTAACTTCAGGCACTTGCTCTAAACTTTGATAATCCTTGATTTTTTGATCAAAACCTTCTTCAAACATAACCACAAGATCGATGTCGCCGTCTTTAACGCCAATAAGATCGGCCTCAAAATCTTCTTGATTAAAGGTCATCTTCATACCAAGATTGTCTTTATGGTTATCATAATACTCTATAAAAGATGCTGGTGCTTCATAGACATGAATGATGGATTGATGCTGGTCCCTATCTTCAAACATCTCTCCCATCATCGTTCCCATTAAAGAGTATAAAATATAAATACCCACCGCCGGTAGGATAAAGGCAGAAAAGACCAATCTTCGGTCTGAAAAGACCCGCTTCAATTCTTTTTTTACTATTACCCAAAGCATTACAACACCTCCTTAACATTGTCTTTGTATAAGGCAAAAAACGCGTCCTCAAGATTGCTAGTACCTGTCATTAACGTTATGGAAGCAATATCCCCATCGGCCACTTTTTTCCCATTAATGATAACCGCCACCCGATCACACAGCTTTTCTGCTACTGTCATGATATGTGTGGATATAATAATCAATTTCCCTTTCTCTTTTAGCCCTTGAAGATATTCGGTAACCGCTTTGGCCGTAATAATATCAAGACCATTGGTTGGCTCATCAAAAATAATGACTTCCGGATTATGAACCAAACTAACGGCAATCGCTAATTTTTGTGTCATGCCTGTAGATAGCTCTCCTATTTTTTTATTTCTGAATTCGGTTATGCCAAAATAATCAAATAATTCAGTTGTTCTGGATTTGATTGACTCAAGATCAAGGCCATGAAGCTGTCCGAAAAATTTCATGGTATAATCTGGCGTAAAATGGGTTTCCATCTTAAGTTCGTTGGTTAAAAACCCAATACTGCTACGAACCGCCTTAGCGTCCTTCACCACATCATAACCTTCAACACTGATTTGCCCCATTGTCGGCTTTAATAAGGTTGCAATTGTTCTTAGGGTCGTGGTCTTTCCTGCACCATTTGGCCCAAGTAAACCAAATATTTCACCTTTTTTTGCTGTAAAAGAAATATTGTCTACAGCAATTTTTTTGTGGTTCTGAACTTTTTGTTCTTTCATTTGTTTCTTGGTCAAGCGATATATTTTTGTAAAATTAGTAACTTCTATCATATTATTTCCTTCCTCTATTTACTCAAGTTGGTTCATATATACTAAAGTTAAGGCATCAAAACGATATGATTGAACTTAGTTTTGACCTTTGACCATACTAAAGTTAAAACGCTATGATTTGGGTTTAACCCTTCAATCTTACTAACTCTTAACTTGAACTATGGCTTCAATCTCAATACTTGCATCTTTCGGTAATCTTGCAACCTCAACACAGCTTCTTGATGGATAGGGTGCTTCAAAAAACGTCTCATAGATTTGATTCATGGCCGCAAAATCATTCATATCCTTTAGAAAGACCATCACTTTAATGACATCCTTCATATTAGATTTAGCCGCTTCAACAATCGCTTTTACATTTGTTAACGATGCTTTTGTTTGTTCCTCTATGGTCGTTGGCATCATCCCTGTTTTGATGTCAATCGGTAACTGCCCTGATGTAAAAAGAAGATTATTTGCTACAATCCCTTGAGAATAAGGTCCTATAGCCGCCGGTGCTTGATTTGTTGTAATATTTTTTTTATTCATCATAGCCACTCCTTAAATGTTTTTTACTTTGTTTTATTATGGTTGGTTAAAGGGTCAAAACTAAGTTTCACTAAATTCACATACAATATATAGATTACGTTGATGCATTCATAACTATATATTGTATGCAAAAGTTCAACTATATAGTTT
>NZ_JCBCDA010000032.1:0-55548 GCF_059865615.1 Petrocella sp.
GGAACAATTTGCTTTGCAAAGCAAGGCGTAGCCTCTTTCCTCTTCGACTCTAAGAAAAAGACGCACCACTGTTCAAACATTCCAATCGCGTGTATAATTAAAGCAGGTGATTTCTCATGAGATGGAGCATGTCTCTAATGAACAGGCAGATGCCAAAGAAGAAGGAAAAGAGCTTATCACACAGAGCGTTCAGATATTTCATAGCATCTGTCCGGAATGTGGAATAAGCTATGTATCGGGGGGCCTTACCAAGACCACAATCGCCAATAAAACTAACCCTTACAAAGATGTTATGACGCATCAAGCAACTGGGAACTTGGTGGATATGATGTTATAATGAAGACAAGGTATTACACGGCTATACAAAGGTATTACCACCATAGGAAAAGAAAGCTATATAAGTGACTAAAGTCATTAAAGAAATGACTTTAGACAATAGTATTGCCCCACAGAATATGGGATAATAGATTTGCGGAGAGATTGTAAAATAATTATCAATCTTGTGGGAGGCATTATGATCTATACAGAATTTATACTTTATGGTGCTATATTCTATGGTGTCCTGTTATTACTGATTGTAATTAACAGCACGATACATATACTTAATATTGAAAAATACAATAGTAGAAAAAATCATTTGGCGATTTTGTGGATAGGTAGTCCACGAACTCAATTGCTAATGATTTTTATGATTATTAGCAGTTTAATTACAATACATAATTATTATCAAGTGAAGAGCTTTAAGGATGTAATTGCCTCAGAGCATACGGCCAGTATTTTTTCGCTAAAGGTAAGTAAAGGTCAGCATGAAGCTTATTGGATTAAAGATCCGGTTGTCATTCATGATATTGTAACAACACTTGAGGAGACCATGTATATGCCTTCTTTTAAGGAATCAACCACCATTACAAAAAGTCCGACACTTGGTGGTGCTATCACTGTGGAGTTTTTAGCTATGGAGATGTTAGATTCTATAACCATAAGTAACAAAGGCATTATATATAATAACAGAACGGGACAAGCTTATGGTGTTTCGAGTCTGAATCTTTTTGAGTGTATACATAGTAGTGTTGATTTTGGTATACAAAGTGAAATCGAAAAAAAGAATAGATTATTTTAGAATTGATTAATAGTTTCAAAACTAAATGGTTGAGCTTAGAAAATTTTGTCTTAATATTTTAACCAATACAGGAATCCAAAAGTAACAGTCGATGATAAATATCATGGGTTGTTACTTTTCTCTTGTCCGTGATTTGACACGGGGGTCTTTCCTTGTTAGAATTGGAAGGAACCTAAAGAGACTTCATGCTTTCCAATTCTTAACAGCTATAGTATAATAGGAATGCTAAAGAAAATGATTACGCTAAGAAAAAAACAATAGTTAAATAATAAATGGCTAAGGAGTCCGTCTATGAGTGAAAACAATGCATTGAATTTTGTTGACAGATTGGTATTTGAGGATAAAGAAAACAGAAAAATAGACAAAGTCGTTACCAGATTCCCCCCAGAGCCAAATGGCTACTTGCATATTGGAAGTGCTTATGCTATTAATATCAGCTATGGTATTGCAAAAAAATACGGTGGTCAATTTAATTTGAGATTTGATGATACCAATCCAATGAAAGAAGATATGGAATATGTTCATGCTATTATAGAAGATATGGAATGGCTTGGTTGCGATTACGGCAACGCGGCTTTCTTTGGTTCAGACTATTCAAAGCAAATCTATGATTATGCTATTGATCTAATAAAAAATGAAAAAGCCTATGTTTGTGATTTGAACATGGAAGAAATGCGTACCTATCGTGGCACATTGACAGAACCAGGAAAGAATAGTCCCTATAGGGAGCGTTCAACGGAAGAAAACTTAAAGCTGTTTGAAGATATGCGACAAGGTTTAGTGGATGAAGGCGTGCGTGTCCTAAGGGCTAAAATAGACATGGAAAATCCAAATCTTATCCTTAGAGATCCGGTTATTTATCGTGTATTGAAGGAAAAACACTATAGAACCGGAAATGAATGGTGCATTTATCCAATGTATGATTTTGCGCATCCAATTCAAGACTATATTGAAGGGGTTACCCATTCCTTATGCTCAAATGAGTTCATTAATCATAGACCATTGTATGATTGGGTGCTAAGTGCCCTTGATTTGGATGGCGTATTACCGCGGCAAATTGAGTTTGGAAGATTAAATCTTACGGGCGTGGTGACATCGAAACGCTATCTGAAACAATTGGTTGATAGTGGTATATTGGATGGTTGGGATGATCCTAGGTTACCTACTATCAAAGGTCTTAGACGTCGTGGCGTCACAAAGGAAGCTATATTTGACTTCTTGAATGAAATTGGTGTGCCGAAAACATCAACAACTGTAGACTACAAAATGTTGGAACACTTTGTTCGACAAGACTTGAAAGAAAAAGTAAATTGTTTAATGATGGTACAAAATCCTTTAAAAGTTGTCATTACAAACCTTGAAGAAATGGAATATGTGAATGTTGATAATCATTTCTCTAATCTGGATTTTGGCTCACGAAAGTTACCTTTTACAAAAGAGCTTTTTATTGAACGGGAAGATTTTTGTGAACAGCCATCAAAGAAATTCAAGAGGCTATCTCCAGGAGAAGAAGTCAGATTAAGGTCGGCATATTTTATAAAATGTAATGAAGTCATTAAAGATGATAAGGGCGAAGTGGTAGAACTTCGATGTACTTATGATCGTGTAACCAAAAGTGGTTCCGGCTTTAATGAAAGAAAGCCGAAGGGCACCATTCACTGGTTAAGTGCCTTAGATGCTACAAGATGTATGGTTAGAATATATGAAGATTTGTTTTTGGATGAACCAAGTGATGATATGCTGATTGAATCTATTAATATGAATTCAAAAAAAATATGTGAAGATGCACTTGTTGAAAGCTCAATTAAAGATTTTATTAACCAAGGAGAGAAACGCTTTCAGTTTATTCGAAATGGGTATTATGTTGTTGACAAACATCTAACAACAAATGAGCAATTGGTTATGAATCAAATTGTTTCACTTAAGAGCAGTTTTTGATTTTATCAAAGGTAAAAAGGAACAGTTTTGGAGAAACTATGAATAAATCAATAAGGAGTAAACAATGGAATCGATATTTTCAGATTTAGGAACCTTTGGATTAAATAGTAATCAACCCATGGATTTTAATGGAAAAGATAAAGATGAAAAACCGGTAAAAAAAGAAATACAGGCAAAGAAGATTGAACAACTGGTATTTGATAGAAAAGTCAAATGTCCAGTTTGTAACCATGAATTCTTATCGAAAACGGTGAAATCAAGCATCAATAGGTTTGAGAGAACCAGCCTAACACTACGCCCTATTTATTCAAAAATCGATCCATTGATTTATGATGTTATTCAATGCAATTCATGTGGTTATGCAGCTTTAAATACTACTTATAACAAAATTTCCGAGCGTCAAATCAAGATCATAAAAGAACAAATATCATCCAAGTTCATATCAAAGGACGAGCCTAAGGATTATGATTATAAAACGGCATTGATCAACAATAAGCTTGCTCTATATAATGCCATCGTTATGGGATCTAAAAGTGTCAACAAGGCTTATCTTTGTCTTAGAATTTCTTGGATTATTGACGGTTACTTTGAAACAATTGAAGAAGACAAAAAAGAGGCATTAACGCTTGAGCGCCTTAATTTTATAAAAAATGCTTATTCCGGTTTTCTTGAAGCTTATGAGACCATTAGCTTTCCGGTTTTTGGTATGAATCAATCGACGTACTATTACTTATTAGGTGTTTTGGCGTTTGAATTAGGCGAGTATAGTCATTCAAAACGCTGGCTATCAAAAGTAATGGTAGGAGAAGATAGCCAACAGAGATTAAAAGATAAAGCACGAGATGTTAAAGACTTGGTTAATCAAAAAATAAAAGAAGAAAAAGAAGGCCAGTCTAGTGAAGAAAAGCCATAAAAAGACCAATGAGAATCAGTTGAACAATGGCAAAAAAAGGAATACCGACATAAAATCTAGGCTTTTTGACTTTGTGGCGAAAGAGCTTCATACCAAGTAAAGAGCCAAATGGTCCCATTATAGATAAGCTCAATAGTCTTTTTTCAGAAATACGCCATTTATTATTTACGGCCTTTATTTTATCAATGCCGTAAAGCGCAAAGGTAAAGCAATTAATTGCTGCAATGGTAATTAGTAGGAAGTTGTCAATCAAAGTGGTTGCTCCTCTCAGTAAATCTAAGTTGATTATAGCGAATTCATATAAAAAAAGCAAACACTACGATATTCAGAAAATGAGACTTACGGTAAATTAACCACATTAAGTTTCATTTTTATTGTTTTATTGATATGGATAGTATGTTAGAATAATAGTAACAAGTAAAGATGCTTTAGTCAGGGGGGTAAGCTTTGAGTGATAAGAAGAAAAAAATATCAAAAAAGGTATATTTAAAAAAACTTGAAGAACTTCAAGTAGAATTAGTAAAATTGCAAGAATGGGTAAAAACAAAAGGACTTAGGGTTGTTGTAGTTTTTGAAGGCAGAGATGCCGCAGGAAAAGGTGGTGTCATTAAACGCATTACTGAAAAACTTAATCCTCGTGTTTGTAGAGTAGTAGCCCTTGGGATACCTACCGAAAAAGAAAAGTCGCAATGGTATTTTCAAAGATATGTACCTCACCTTCCTGCAGCTGGAGAAATAGTACTTTTTGATCGTAGTTGGTATAATAGAGCCGGAGTGGAGCGTGTCATGGGCTTTTGTACAGAAGAAGAATATCAGGAGTTCTTAAGAAGTGCCCCTGAATATGAAAAAATGTTAGTGCGCTCAGGTATTATATTAATTAAATACTGGTTTTCAGTCAGTGATGATGAACAGGAAAATAGATTCCAAGATCGCATCAATGACCCTGCAAAACGATGGAAGATTAGTCCTATGGATGTAGAATCTAGAAAGTTTTGGGTGGAGTATTCTAGGGCAAAAGATACGATGTTTGCCTATACAGACATTAAGCAAGCACCTTGGTATGTGGTAGATGCAGATATTAAAAAACATGCACGTATCAATTGTATATCACATTTATTAAGCAAAATTGAATATCAAGATTTGACGCCAGAAAAAATCAAATTACCGGAAAGACAAAAAGAGACCAATTATATACGACCACCATTTGAGGAACAGACATTGGTACCCGATGTTGCTAAAACTTTAATTAAAGACAAATCATAACGTTATATATTAGAAAAGTGGCTTTGCCACTTTTTTTCTTTACCATATTGTTTTGGTGCCTTAACTATACCATAATTTAGAAAAAAAAAAACCTTGTCAAGGGGTAGTGAAATCATTATAATAATGGAAATTGAGCAATTAATAAATGAATGTGTTAAAATAACTTTAATCAAACATTTAAGTTTATGAGGAAATGAGGAATGAAAAATGAGTTTTAATTTTGTACAGGAAATACCTTCATCAAATGAAATTATAGAATTGTTACCTTTGTCTCAAAAGGGGCATAAAATAAAAGCTGAAAGGGACCGAATTATTAAAAATATATTCGAAGGAAAAGATTCACGCTTTATTTTAATTATAGGACCTTGTTCGGCGGACAATGAAACAGCTGTCATTGATTATGTAAAACGTTTAAGCCTTATTCAAAAAGAAGTAGAAGACAAGATTGTCATCATTCCGAGGATATATACCAACAAACCCAGAACCACAGGAGAGGGTTATAAAGGCATGGTGCATCAACCGGATGCCAATAAGGAATCTAATATGGTAGAAGGTATTAAAGCCATCAGGAAGCTGCATATTAAAGCTATAGAAGAAGCGGGTCTATCTTGTGCAGATGAGATGCTATATCCGGACAATTATGCCTATCTTGAAGATTTATTAAGCTATGTTGCCATAGGTGCTAGATCAGTAGAAAATCAACAACACCGTTTGACCATTAGCGGACTGAGAATTCCGTCAGGCATGAAGAACCCAACCAGCGGTGATTTATCGGTCATGTTAAACGCCATTAAAGCAGGTCAGATAGAGCATACCTTTATTTATAGAGGATGGGAAGTAGCAACATCTGGGAACCCCCTTACCCATTCTATCATGCGTGGTTATGTTGACCAGTATGGCAGAAGTTTTCCTAACTATCATTATGAGGATATTCGTCATCTAATCAAGCTGTATGAAGCAAGAGCGCTACAACATCCTAGTGTAATTATAGACTTAAATCATGCCAATTCGAACAAACACTACGAAGAACAACCACGTATTGCTTATGAAGTCATAAGGAATCGCCACTATGATGCTGACTTTAAGCAGTACGTCAAAGGTTTGATGATAGAAAGCTATATTGAAGAAGGCGCTCAAGGAATAGATGGGGGCGTTTATGGTAAGTCCATAACAGATCCTTGCCTAGGTTGGGAAGCTTCTGAAGCACTGATTAGAGAAATTGCTAGGAAGTTATAGATGGTATAATAAAGAATGGGCTGATTCAAACTAAGTAGAAAACCTATATTATTTTGGTTCTGAGTCAAAAAGATTTTGAAGCTCATGGGTAGACAATTTATTGATAAATGTTTCGCCGGGCTTAATCACATGTTCAATTAGACTTTGTTTTTTTTGCTGCAACGTAAATATTTTTTCTTCTATGGTACCGGCGGTGATTAACTTGTAAACTTGAACACATTTTTTTTGACCGATACGATAGACACGGTCTGTTGCTTGATTTTCAACAGCTGGATTCCACCAAGGGTCAACATGAATGACAACATCAGCGCCGGTCAGGTTAAGGCCGGTTCCGCCGGCTTTAAGAGAAATCAAGAAAACACTATGGAAGCCTGTATTAAAATCATGGACCATCTCTTGTCTTTTATTGGGCGGTACAGAACCATCAAGATAATAAGATTCGATTTTATGCTTATCCAATAAGGTTTGAATCATACCTAACATAGATGTGAACTGAGAAAAAATCAACATACGATGGCCACTTTCAATACTATCTATAACCAATTCTAGAAGTAGGTCCATTTTAGAAGACCCATGAGTATACTGATCGATGAACAAGGATGGGTGGCAACAAATCTGTCGCAAGCGCATGAGAATAGACAGGATTTTCATGTTTTTTTGGCTACCGGATAAATACTTAAAGCTTTCCATTTCCATTTTTGCTTTTTCAATGTAAGCCATATATATTTTTTTCTGATGTTTATTTAGTTCGATGGTGACCTTAGTTTCAATTTTGGGTGGGAGCTCTTTCAAAACATCTTGTTTGATTCTTCTAAGGATAAAAGGCGAAATCATTTGATTAAGCTGTTTTAAACAATGATGGTTATTATCTTTTATGACAGGACGTTCATAGGTTTTAGCAAAGTAACTGGCGTTGCCTAGAAAGCCGGGCAAAATAAAATCGAAAATAGACCACAACTCAGTCAAAGTATTTTCTATAGGTGTACCTGTTAAAGCAAAACGATGTAAGGCGTTTATGTGTTTAACGGCAATAGCGTTTTGAGATTTTGGGTTTTTGATATGTTGTGCCTCATCAATAATACAAAACATGAAAGTTTGTTTATAATGGTGTAAGTCTCTTTTAAGTGCCCCATAGGAGGTGATGATGATGACATCATTACAAAGACTTTCTATTTGCTCAATGCGTTCATTTTTATTTCCGGAGACGACAATGGTTTTTTGATTAGGGGCAAATTTACGAACTTCTTCTTCCCAATTATAGAGCAATGATGTTGGTGCGATAACAAGTGAAGGTAAGCTGGCAACATGACTTGTTATAAGGGTTATGGCCTGCAATGTTTTGCCAAGTCCCATATCATCTGCTAAAATACCACCTAATCCATAAGAAGTGAGAGCACTAAGCCAACGATATCCGGTTTTTTGGTAATCTCTTAGTATGGCATCAAGAGGTTTTGGCACCTCAATGAAATAGTTTTCAGGATTTTGAATAGCATTTAATAGCTTTTTATATGCCTGATTATAATGAACCGTTTGTGTGCTGCTCATAAGGTGATCCAAGAAGAAAGCATGATGTCCGGGTAGGCTTAAAGTGCTACTTTCTTGATTTGAATTTATAATGGGATAGTGGCTGTCAAGAGCACTTATTTGGTGAGCTAAAGCATCCTGTATTTTGAAAAAACTACCATCGGATAATTTGAAGTATCGCTTTTTTTCGACTATGGCCTTTAAAAGTATGAAGATTTCGTCTTGACTTATACCTTCCATTTCAAAACTTAGATCCAGTAGATTAGAACTACTCTTGTAGGCGATAGAAGCGCTAAGCTGTTTCGCGGACTTTAAGTAGGTATCTTTAAAAGAATCGGAATAATAAAGCGTTCCAAGTTTTTGAAGCTTTGGTAGAATTTGGTCGATGAAATAAAATTGGTCATCTTCGGAAGCATAGGTTAAGAATCCTTGAGAATCTATGGCGTGAGGAGTATCTTTTAGTAACTGCAAAATACGTTGCTCAATATTCAACTGTCTAAAAACAATCTGGTCACCTACGTCAGGATCGATTTCAGGATAAAGACCAAACTCATGAGGACCATAGATGAGGTAGGCCCTAAGCTTAAGCTGGTCATGATCTTTATCCAAGTAGATTTTTGATTCCAAAGGGTAACGCAATATTTTTTGAGCAATAGTTGGTTCAAGGGTTACATAACCTACCATTTCAAGAACAGGCAGGATTTGATTTATAACACTATGTATATGGTCATATTGAATATCTAAGGACTTATCAATGAAGTATGTATAAAAAAGTTTGAAAGCATCGGCTTTAATGGCGGATAAAGAACTGATTTGATTGTTATAAAAGGCGAATGAATAGTCTTCTGTTAAGGGGAAGTATATATCATAAGTATTTACAGAGATGATATAATGATCTGTATCATCAGTCAAATAAAGATCAATTTCTAAATGGTCTATGATGTCCTGGTCTTTAAAAAGCATACCATCATAATCTAAGTGAAATGACTTATTCTTTAGAAGTTCTAATAAACGTTTTAAATAAGTGTCCGGTAATATTTGATAAGACGCCTTAATAGGTGTGGATACTAGGCTCTGACGTTTTGGTAATAAGAAGAGTCTTGTTTTATAGAAATCATAGAGTAAAGCGATAATCTTGTAGTCTTCATCTGTAAACTTAAAAGACTCCGAATCGTAGGTTAAGTTTTTTGATAGCTCATAGGTATGTTTCTCCATTACCGCATAAACGAAGGACTCAATATTTTTAACCACATAGATTTGATAGAGCCCTACTTTAAGTGAGACAGCAGATTGAAGGGTTTTATGATAAGCATCTTTTGGGTGTAAAGTGACTTCTAGATTTAGCAGTGTAAGCTGGTTTGAGGTTGTAGGCTGAAACAATACTTTTTCAAAAGACTGGAACATTTTCAAGGTTTGATTTTGAGTAAGATCAAGAGTCAAAGACTCTTTTTTATATAGGATGTATAATAAGGTTGCTAGAGTGTGAATACAAGGTTGAACATCATAACAAGTGCACCTAGCATTTTTGAAGGTGCCTGTATCAGAATAAAAAGATAAATACAGCTCGAATTGTTCATCTTTTAAATCTTTCAAGAGGACATGAAAGCCGTTTTTTGAACTGGCTTCAATACTGAGTATATTATTTTTCTGATGGATCATAAAGCCGGACTTGAATTTTCGATCATTACCAGCATAGGTCTTAATCCATTGTAAAGTGAGTTGAATCATGTTGGCACCTGCTTTTTTAGAGTATAAACTTATTAATCTTGTTTGCAATGTTGATAAAATTCTCTATAATTAAATCATAGGATGTGTTTCATAAGCATATTGTCTTAAACATATCTTACTTTGAAAGGAAAGGAAACGATATGATAGTAAGAGTCGATGGTGATGCTTGCCCGGTACGGGCATCTATTTTACAAATTACAAATAAATATGAGGTCGAAACGGTTATATACACAGATGTTAATCATGAGCTTTCCTATGAAACAGCCTGCGTCATTACGGTTGATCAAGGCATCGATTCAGTAGATCTAGCTATTGTTAGGGATATAAAAGTTGGTGACATTGTGATTACCAACGACTATGGATTAGCATCTTTGGTATTAGGTAAAAAAGGGTATGCCATGGATGCGAACGGTAGGGCGTTTACGTTAAACAATATTGATCAGCTTTTGTTTGAAAGACATTTGCACAAATCACTAAGAATGATGAAAAAAAAGCACAAAGGTCCTAAAAAAAGAGATCGACAAGCGGATGTTCTCTTTAGTAAAAACTTTGAAGCATTGGTCATACAGCTTAAGGCTTAAAGTCAGAAATCTTTTGAATGCTTCTACTTACGGCATCTTTTGATTGCTTCCAAGGCTCCTTTTCATATCTGTAATCAAATTTGGAAATGAACCATTCAAGGTCGCCAATAACGCGATCGAAGTTGGATTGTTGGATAGCAATGAGGTTTATTTTGAAGGTTTGGAAGTCTTTATCCTTTAGGACATATTTGCCTCTATCATATAAACGACCAAAATGCTTGATACAAAAGCCTTTAGATACCATAAATAAATCACGAAAAGATGTATCTTTTTTCCATAGATAAAAAAAAGTATCCAGATAATGGTCTAAAAAGTCTTCAACCCGGTCACATATATAGCATTGATGGACCATTTTTTCAGTGAAGTTTTTAACAGGGCTTAGCGCTGTACGTTTACCTATAGGAAAAACTTTGGATTTATAAGGTTTCATCACAGCTGCTTTAAGATCTTGACGTACCTTCTTCATATGTGTTTCCAGAATCAAAGCCATGCCTAAACGATTTTTTTCATTAAAGAGCTTGGCATAATGGTTAGCACAAAAACCGGATGCGTTGGTATCATGTCTTGTGTCAACATCCATATAGGATGGACCTAATACAAAGTCGATGCTATCCTTTTCAAGAGATTCATACATATGACAAAAAGGACACTCACAATCGGTCTTAAATGCGTCTATGATAGGTATTGTATAGATTTCTTCTTTTGACATAAAAACTTCCTTTATCTAAACAGAATAGATGTTGACAAGTAGAAATTGAGGTATAATAAATAGACAAAGCTATTATATCAGTATAACATAGCGGTAAAGAAGTTGCATCCATTTCCGTATTTTGAATCGAGGTGGGTAAATGATTGAGGTATTAGTAAGTGATAGTTTTTTAATCAGTCAGATATTGGAATGTGGTCAATGTTTTAGATACAAACATATTGAAAACAATATATATGATGTTATTGCTTTTGATAAACGTCTTAGAATCAATCAAGTTGGCAAGCGTGTTTATATGGACTGCGCCAATGAAGAGTACAATCGCTTATGGGTGAGATATTTTGATATGAACAGAAACTATGATCAGATTCAATCTATTCTAGTCAAACTAGACCCCGTACTAAAAAAAGCAATCATGGAAAAAAGAGGGCTTAGAATATTAAGACAAGCACCTTTTGAGATGTTACTTACATTTATCCTATCTCAAAACAAAGCCATTCCCCAAATTAAAATTCTAGTAGAACGTTTGTGTGAGCGTTATGGTCAAATTGTGACAGATCAATATGGGTCCTATTATACCTTTCCTACAGCAGAAGTGCTTGCAGATGTAACGGTGGAAGAATGGCGAACGTTAAAAGTTGGCTTTAGAGCACCTTATTTATATGATGCGATACAAAAGGTTGTGCAAAATACTATAGATTTTGTAGCGATTGAAGAAATGCCGGATAACTTGGCCAGGGATAAGCTAATGGAGATTAGTGGTGTTGGACAAAAAGTAGCGGACTGTATTTTATTGTTTGCTTTTGGAAGAATTGAAGTATTTCCCTTGGATGTTTGGGTAAGACGTATGATGACACATGCATACTTTAATGATCAAAGTGTATCAGATCAGATTATTCTTGAGTTTGCAGACAGATATTTTAAAGGCTTAGGAGGCTTGGCGCAACAATATCTTTTTTACTATGGAAGAGACCACCAAATCGGAAAATAAACTTTAGAATATGGAAGTGAAGTGTTAAAATTTTGCTTGCATATCATGATTTTTTTTGGTAATATAAGAACAGAGATTAGCACTCTTCACTACAGAGTGCTGATAAAAAATATTTATAAACGAGGAGGAATATCATGAATTTAAAACCATTGAATGATCGAGTTGTTTTAAAACAACTTAAAGCGGAAGAGAAGACCAAATCCGGTATTGTATTGCCGGGTCAAGCACAGGAAAAGCCTCAAGAAGCTGAAGTTGTAGCCGTTGGCCCAGGTGGCAATGTAGATGGTAAAGAAGTAACCATGCAGGTTGTTGTTGGGGATAAAGTCATTTACTCGAAGTATGCGGGAACAGAAGTCAAACTAGATGGTACAGAGTATATTATTGTTAAACAAAATGATATACTTGCAGTTGTGGAATAAAGGAGGTTCATTATGGCAAAAGAGATTAAATTTGGAGCAGAAGCTAGAGCAGCACTGGAATCAGGTGTAAATCAACTAGCAGATACAGTAAGAGTAACCTTAGGACCTAAAGGTAGAAACGTCGTTTTAGATAAAAAATTCGGAGCACCACTCATCACGAATGATGGTGTGACAATAGCAAAAGAAATAGAGTTAAAAGATCCTTTTGAAAATATGGGTGCACAGTTGGTTAAAGAAGTAGCAACAAAAACTAATGATGTAGCTGGTGACGGAACAACAACAGCGACTGTTCTTGCTCAAGCAATGATTGTTGAAGGTGTTAAAAACATTGCTGCAGGAGCTAACCCAATCATCTTAAGACGTGGCATGAAGACTGCGACTGAAGAAGCGGTCAGAGCTATCCTTGAAATGAGTCAAACACTAAAGGGTAGAGAACAAATAGCAGAGGTTGCAGCGATATCTGCCGGTGATGAAGCCATAGGAGATTTGATAGCCGAGGCAATGGAAAGAGCTTCCAAAGATGGCGTCATTACCATTGAGGAATCCAAAAGTATGGATACAGAATTAGAGGTTGTTGAGGGGATGCAATTTGATCGAGGCTATTTATCACCATATATGGCTACAGATATGGATAAAATGGAAGCCTTGCTTGAGCAACCTTATATCCTGATTACAGACAAAAAGATTTCTAATATTCAAGAGATTTTACCCATCCTTGAGCAAATTGTTCAAGCTGGCGCAAAACTATTAATCATAGCAGAAGATGTTGAAGGAGAAGCATTAGCGACACTTGTAGTGAATAAATTAAGGGGTACCTTTAACTGTGTAGCAGTAAAAGCACCTGGATTTGGTGATCGACGTAAAGCTATGCTACAAGATATTGCCATATTAACAGGTGGTACAGTTATTTCTGAAGAACTAGGACTTGATTTAAAAGAAGCGACTATGGAGATGCTTGGTAAAGCGAAATCTGTTAAAATTATGAAAGAAAACACCATAATTGTAGATGGCGCTGGTAGTAAAGACGACATCCACAGTCGTGTGGCACAAATCAAGAATCAGATAGAAGATACCACATCAGACTTTGATCGTGAAAAACTTCAAGAAAGATTAGCAAAATTATCTGGTGGTGTAGCGGTAATCAAAGTGGGTGCTGCAACGGAAACTGAAATGCAAGAGAAGAAGTTACGTATGGAAGATGCTTTGGCAGCAACCCGTGCAGCGGCTGAAGAGGGTATCGTAGCAGGCGGTGGTGCAGCATATATCCATATTACTAAAAGAATTGAAGCCATAGTGGACGGTCTAGAAGGTGATGAAAAAACGGGGGCCAAAATTATACTAAAAGCATTGGAATCTCCACTGCGCCAGATTGTAGTGAATGCAGGACTTGAAGGTTCCGTTGTTGTTAATAAAGTGAAAGAATCCGATATGGGTATAGGCTTTAATGCTTTAACAGAAACATATGTTGATATGGTGGAAGCAGGCATAATTGATCCGACGAAGGTGACAAGATCAGCCTTGCAAAATGCTACATCGGTAGCATCGACATTACTGACTACAGAGTCTGTTGTAGCAGATATAGAAGAAGAAAATCCAATGCCAATGGGTGGTGGCGCACCTGGTATGGGAATGATGTAAAAATGATATCGTAACATCCATGATTATAAAATGAATAAGGGAGACTGCGGTCTCCTTTATTTGATTGAAAAGATTTAAACATAAGCAATAAAAGTAGATTGGCCATACAAAATATTAAATAGGAATAAGGTTGTTTCTAAAAGGTCTATCCTATATAATGTAATTGACTCGATTTCTCAAAGGCAATCAAGTGTCGCACTATTTCGGAGGCCATAATGAAGGTGAATGATATTTTTAATGAGCAACTTGTAGAACGAAAACAAAACATGACAGATAATCTTAAGAGGATTACCGTCCTAGCAGGGGCAGTGATTGTTTTAGCAGTAGTATTTTTAACCCCCGGACTAAGAAACTTAATATACATTATAGCCATAGGTGTCATTTTGTGTGTAGTCTTTTTATTTAGACGTTTTAATGTAGAGTATGAATATATCTTTACCAACGGCGAATTGGATATTGATCAGATTATCAACAAAAACAGACGAAAAAGGTTATTGTCTGTCCATGTCGACAATTTTATCATCATGGTCCCAATTTCTAACAAAGATTATGGGAAAGATGTTGAAAAATATTCGAAGCTTTATGATGCAAGTAGTGGTATACTTCAAGAAAATACTTATGCTGCTATTTTTGATAAAGATTCAAAAAAAATCAAGTTGATTTTTGAACCAAACGATAAAATATTTGATTCAATTCGTGCGTATATCCCAAGAAAAATTAAAAAATAGATAGAAAAGATTGGCAAGGTGGTTGGTCATATGCGAAGAGTTGGAGTCGAGAAATTAAAAAAGGATATGGTCTTGGCAAAGCCCATATATACTAGTAATGGGGTCATATTACTAAAAGAAGGGACATTGTTAACCGAAAAATTCATAAATAAGATCCATGATATTGATGTAGATTACATTTATATTAAAGATGAATTGTCAGAAGGTATTAAGATTGAAGTACTTATTAGTGAAGAGACTGTTCAATCCACAAAAAGAGCTCTAGAAGATAGCATGGAGAAAATGCGCAAAGGATATTTTAGTGCCAGCCAAAGTATTGTAGAAAAAGTGGATGCTGTGATTTCAGAGGTGATTGCCAATCCCCATGTGATGGTGAGTCTTCAAGAGATACGTAACAGAGATGCTTATTTACATATGCATTCTATTAGTGTATGTCTGATTTCCCTACTAATTGGGAAAAAATTAAATTACAATGATGCCCAGTTAAAGCATTTAGCACTTGGCGCTATTCTTCATGATGTGGGGAAAACACAGATTAAATACGATGTCATTCGATATAGGGAAGATTATGTTGACAAAGAATATAAGATTTATAAAGAGCATGTAAGATTAGGTTATGAAATGATTAAGTCTATACCAAAATCTTCTTTGTTAGCCGCAAACATTGCTTTGACCCATCATGAACATTATGATGGAACGGGTTTCCCTCTTGGAAAAAAGAACACATCGATTCATGAGTTTTCAAGAATTGTTGCCGTAGCTAATGAATATGACAATCTACTCTATAATTTACCAAAAGATACACATATGCGACATTATGAGATAGTTGAAATGATCGTATCAAGAGCCTATACATGGTTTGACCCTGAAATCATAAAAATATTTAGAAAATCTATATCTCCATACCCTGTTTCAACAGGCGTGGTGTTAAATGATGGTCGTATTGGTATTGTAGCAAGACTGAATGAGGACTTTCCTACGAGGCCGGTCATACGAATCATTGATGAAATATCTATGGCAGTCATAGGTGAAGTAGATCTTTCGGTAAACCTAAATACGCTTATTGTAGATGAAAAAGAGATTGACAAATAGGCTTATGTTTGTTAGAATCTCGAATTAATAACTTACTAGGAAAGTATAACAGAGAATATAGATACAATAACGTGCTAATGATGAAAGAGAGGCCTTAATTTATGCAAAAGATTCTTAAAGAGGGAATAACCTTTGATGACGTGTTACTGGTTCCAGCCCATTCGAAAGTCCTACCTAATGAAGTGAACTTAAGTACACAACTTACTAAAAAAATAGAACTTAGAATACCTTTAATGAGTGCAGGTATGGATACAGTAACAGAAACAAGAATGGCAATCGCTATGGCAAGACAAGGTGGTATTGGAATCATACACAAGAACATGTCAATCGCTGAGCAGGCAGATCAAGTTGACCGAGTGAAGCGATCTGAAAATGGGGTCATAACCAATCCTTTTTCTTTAACACCGGAACATTATGTTTATGAAGCCAACGCTTTAATGGCAAAATACAGGATATCAGGCGTTCCAATTATTGAAGTCGGATCGAAAAAGTTGGTTGGAATCTTAACCAACCGGGATTTGAGATTTGAAACAAATTTTGATCAAAAAATCAAGCATGTTATGACAAGTAAGAATTTGATTGTTGCACCTGAAGGTACAACATTGGACGAAGCAAAAAAAATATTGGGCAAACATAGAATTGAAAAACTTCCAATTGTGGATAGAGACGGTAACCTTTCAGGTTTGATTACCATTAAAGATATTGAAAAAGCTATTTTATATCCGGACTCAACGAAGGATCATCAAGGACGATTAAGGGTTGGTGCTGCTGTAGGTATCACAAAAGACATGATGGATCGGGTTGCGGCCTTGGTAGAAACAAAAGTGGATGTTGTAGTTTTAGATACCGCTCATGGTCACTCGGCCGGTGTTATAAATGCAGTCAAGCAAATAAAAACAAATTATCCAGATTTACAGATCATAGCTGGAAATGTAGCAACCAAGGAAGCGACCGTTGCGTTAATTGAAGCAGGAGCAGATGCTGTAAAAGTAGGAATAGGACCAGGTTCGATATGTACAACACGGGTTGTGGCTGGCGTTGGTGTACCTCAGGTAACAGCTATAAGTGATTGTGCAGAAGGTGCGAAACCTTATGGTGTCCCTATTATAGCAGATGGGGGTATTAAGTACTCAGGTGATTTAGTCAAAGCCATTGCAGCGGGCGGGTCCGTATGTATGCTCGGTAGTCTTTTTGCAGGATGCGAAGAGAGCCCTGGAGATACGGAATTATTTCAAGGTAGAAAATACAAAGTTTATAGAGGGATGGGTTCTTTAGCGGCCATGGAAAAAGGTAGTAAAGACCGATACTTTCAAGGGAACAATGGAGATACAAAAAAACTGGTACCAGAAGGTGTAGAAGGACGTGTGGCATACAAAGGTTCGGCCGAAGATACGGTATATCAATTAATGGGCGGTTTAAGAGCAGGTATGGGCTATTGTGGTACATCCTCAATTAGAGATTTGATTGAAGAAGGTCAGTTCATAAAGATTACAGCAGCGTCATTAAGAGAATCTCATCCTCATGATATTCAGATTACAAAAGAAGCACCAAATTATAGTGTTGAAAATTAAAAAATCCTTAAAAACGAGGTTATAAAGTTGAAATAGCAATTAAAGTTGAGAAACTTAGGTTGCTATTTTCTTTTATTTTGCGTTAATTAAAGCACATAATATCACCATGGTTTGTTGCAATTACATGACGGAAAGATTATACTAAGGTTAGTAAATCATGGAAAAGGAGCAAATAAAATGAGTATGAGTATACCAACACCACATATTGAGGTGAAAGACAAAGGAGTTATCGCAGATACCGTTTTGATGCCGGGTGATCCATTAAGAGCAAAATTCATTGCAGAAAAATTCTTAGAAAATGTTGAACAATTCAATGGTGTAAGAGGCATGTTAGGTTACACAGGTACCTACAAAGGCAGGAAAATATCTGTTATGGGTTCAGGGATGGGGATGCCAAGTATTGGCATCTATTCATATGAGCTGTATGCCTTTTATGATGTGAAACGCATTATAAGAATTGGTTCGTGTGGTGCATATACAGAGGATTTAGATGTTTATGATGTTCTATTGGTTGATGAAGCGTGGTCAGAGTCTAGCTATGCCAAAACGCAAAGTGGCTATGAACAAGATACAATTTTTGCTACGCCAAGACTTAATGATAAGCTTGCTAACATAGCAAAAGTACTGGATATTCCCATAAAAAGAGGTAAGATTCATTCTTCAGATGTTTTTTATAGAGAAGATTTTAATGTCTATAAACATATACGAGATCAATATGGTTGTATGGCTGTTGAAATGGAATCTTTTGCTTTATTTGCTAATGCGAGTATTTTGGGTAAAGAAGCATCTTGTATTTTAACGGTCAGTGACTCCTTAGTAAAAGGGGATATCACCACATCCGAAGAACGACAGAATTCTTTTGTTAAAATGATGGAAATAGCTTTAGAGATGGCAGAATAGTAAAAATCCTACCAATTATATTGGTAGGATTTTTTTGTCCAAAACCCTATTCATCAAAAAAATATATAGCTTTATATACAAAACACTTTAATAAAACAAGTCCAAATGGTATAATGTTAGGAAATATAAGCAGGGAGTTGTTGGAAATGGATATAATAGATAAGCGAATATTACATATTTTACATAAGAATGCAAGGATAACAGCCTCAGAAATTAGCAATCAGATTAATCTATCTGTATCAGCGGTTGGTGATCGCCTTA
Organism: Petrocella sp.; assembly: GCF_059865615.1. Lineage (NCBI taxonomy): Bacteria > Bacillati > Bacillota > Clostridia > Lachnospirales > Vallitaleaceae > Petrocella > Petrocella sp. Next base: position 18,610 of record NZ_JCBCDA010000032.1, read on the forward strand.
AAAAGCTAGAAGCATCGGGCATGATAGAGAACTATACCACAATTTTAAACGCAACAATGCTTGGAAAATCGTTGACAGCTATTATTATGGTCGCCCTAGAGCGCCCTAAATATGCTGAAGTTTTTGAGGCTTTTGTTAATAATGAAAAAGATATATTAGACTGCTATTATCTAGCTGGTGACTATGACTATGCGCTCAAAATAGTGACAAAAGATACGGCTACCTTGGAGACTTTGATTGGCAGAATCAAAAACGTAGAAGGTTTGTTAAAAACCAAGACAACCATAGTTTTATCTACAATCAAAGATGTTCATTCAGTTTTACCGGAATTATAAGCGATACAGGTTTTTGTCAAAGCAAAAATATTTATCGCGACCAATAGAATAATTCTTAACCCTAATTTTCATTAAAGGGAGGTGCTATATGTCATACGTACAGCTCATATATAATCCGAATTCAGGACAAAAACTTTTCTCTGTGCATATAGATACTTTTTTAGCCTGTTTTCAAGAAAAAGGCTTTGAAGTAAGGGTACACCGTACATCCGTTGAAGATAAATTAGAAAAAATACTCAATATAAATAAACTTAAAGACTGTGTTGCCTTGATTGTTGCCGGAGGAGATGGTACAGTCAATGGTGTGGTTCAAGCTATGATGGAAGAAAAAATAGATATACCTTTAGGGGTTATACCTGCAGGTACAGCGAATGATTTTGCGAAACATTTAGGTATGCCGACAGATATAGCCAAAGCCATCGAGATGCTTTCAAAGATGCAAATTTCTCGAGTGGATGTAGGAAAGGTAAATAACCGCTATTTTGTAAATGTGTGTTGTGGTGGCCTTTTTACCAATATATCTCAAAACATTGATGTGGAGTTAAAAAATACCATTGGTAAACTTGCTTATTACATTAAAGGCGTCCAACAATTGCCGGGATTTAAGAAACTTAGGTTTAAAATTCAACATGATCAGGGTGAAATTGATGATTTGTTTTATTTGTTTTTAGTGTTGAATGGTTCTAGTGCCGGTGGTTTTTCGAAACTTGGACAAAATGCTAATATAAGTGATGGGCTTATGGATTTTGTGGGTATTAGGGCATGTCCATTAGCTGATATGCCGGGCCTTTTTGGTAAAATACTAATTGGTGACCATTTAAAAGATAAAAATGTAATTAGTTTTCAAAGCAAACATATCTCGATTGAATGTTTAGAAGGTGTTGAGGGCTTTGAAGAATCGGATATAGACGGTGAAGCAGGACCACATTTTCCTTTAGTCATAGAGGTCATGCATAAACGTTTGAATGTAATCAAGTAGATCAAGTATAAGGAAAGAGGATATGTATGTTAAAAATGAATATCACTGAATTTAGAGATGAAATAAAGACAGAAATGTTAGGCTATGAAGAAATAACAGAAGCATTGGTTGAAAAATGGTTTGAGAATTTTGAAGCTTTTATAGGTGAAAAAAGACCAAGTGGTTTGTTAAAATACAAAGGTTCTCAAGTGGAAGTGACACTCAAGGATGAAACAGACTTGTTTATGATGGTGGACCGTTATCTAGCGGCTATTGCTAACGAGGATGTGGACGATTATTTCACAGACTGGACTTTTTAAGGAGATAGACATGAAAGGTATCGTAATGAAGCTGTTGTTTGCTCTATGGATTATAATGGTTTTTTCTTCATGCTCAATTAAGGTTGACCAAGAAGATGCCCGAGTCGATGAAATAGATGCACAAAGTCAAATACTAGGCAATCAGAACTTAGATATAAAAACAGAACCAACAACAGAATCAGGTGAGGGAACAGATAGTCAAGAAGAAGATCTTACCCAAGTACCAATAGATTATAAATCATTAGGTGTAAATGAAATAGGTGATATCATGGTTGTTATGTATCATGGCATTATGGACAACCCCCCATATCATCGAAGTAAGGAAGATTTTATACGTGATTTGCAATATTTTTATGATAACAACTACTATCTGATTTCAATGAAAGAATACCTAAGTCAACAGATTGATGCACCGCTTGGTAAAACACCGATTGTATTAACCTTTGATGATGGCTTAGCGTCAACTTTTGCTCTTATAGAAAATGAAGTGGATCCGGAATCGGCTATTGGTATCCTCGAAGAATTCGTACAAGAACACAATGATTTTGGAAAAGCTGCAACTTTATTCATACATGCTACCAATCAAAACTTTAAAGGAGATGGTGATGCCTTACAACGTTTGGAATGGTTGATAGAGAATGGCTATGAGGTTGGAAATCACTCAGCAACCCATGCGGATTTAAGCAAGTTATCCAAAGACGCACTTATAAAAGAAATTGGACAAGTCGACTATTTTCTAAAAGCATTAATACCGGATTATAATATGTTGGCTATAACCTATCCATATGGTAAACGCCCTGAAGCATCATTAATTAAGCACCTATCTCATGGTCAATACGAAGATGTAGAGTTTGGTTACGAGGTTGGATTTAGGGAAGGGCCCAGCAGCAAGATGGTACCGTCGAGTCACATAAAATTTGATCCCTATAATGCACCGAGAGTAAGAGGGTCAGAAGGGGACGTTCAAGACTTATGGTGGTTTCTTGATTATTATGAAAAAAATGCTGACGAGCGATATATTTCAGATGGCAATCCGAATACGATTGTAGTGCCAAAAGAAAAAGTTGACTTGGTAAATAATGACAAAGTCATGGACATGGAATTGATTGTATACGAATAAGAAAAAGTTGAAAGAAAGTGCTTTAGTAATTTGAAAACACTTTCTTTTTTGTTTTCTTTTCATGTGTTAAAATAAATATAAGAACTCATTCAAAGACCATATAGGAGTCCTAAAAAATATGAATATAGAAATGAATATGGAAATGAATCAAAAAATTATAATGACCCCACAGTTAGAATATTCTTTAAAGATTCTAAAGCTTAGCTATGAGGAACTGGTTGATTTTTTACATGAAGAAATGCTATCAAATCCAATTCTAGAATATAAAGAAGCAAAAGAAACTAAGTTGAAAATAAATAAAGAAGAACGAGAACTTGACCTTCAAAGCTATAGTTCGTATTCAAGGGAAGAAGATGAAGAATATACCAACGGCATACCGGATATGAAATCTTATAAAACTGACCTTGTAAGTCACTTGAAATTACAATTACATATACTGGATTTACCTGAGACGGAGATGGAAATCGGAGAATTTCTGATAGAGAGTCTAGATAATAAAGGCTATTTGAAAATTGATATTAAGGATGTAGCTAAAATGCTTCATACAAAAGAAGAAGAAGTTAATAAGGTATGCCAAATAATTCAAGAATTTGACCCACCGGGTATCTGTGCCAGAAATCTAAAAGAATGCTTGAAATTACAATTAAGGAATCGAAAAAATATAAAAAAAGGGTTGATAGAATTAATAGATTGTCATCTTGAGGCGATAGGCGATAATGCATTGCCTAAGATTTCAAAAAGTATGGCTATGCCTATAAACGAAGTACAGGCGTTAATTGAAGAAGTGCGGAAGTTAAACCCTAAGCCTGGAAGCTATTTTCAAACAGATATGATTCATTATACTCGTCCGGATGTCATTATTTCCAAACAAGATAAGTGTTATAGTATTGATATATGTAAAGATAAGATACCAAAAATAATAGTTAATCCCTATTATTTGGATCTACTTAAAGAAGGAAATAAAAAATTAGGTGATGCTTATCCTTATATTCAGAATAAGGTTAACAGTGCCAATTGGCTTATGCATTGTATAGATCAAAGAATGGAAACCTTAGAAAAAGTGACAAAAGCCATATTCACGCATCAAATGGATTTTTTTGATAAGGGTAGAGCCTATCTTAAACCAATGAATCAGAGAGAAATAGCTGACACTTTAAACCTGCATGAATCAACCATCAGTCGTACGGTAAATGGAAAATACTTATTGTGTCAATGGGGTATGTTCGAGTTGAAATATTTTTTTTCCAGTAAGGGCATTAAACAAGAAGTGGGAGAAGATGCTTCATCGGCTATGGCAAAATTTGCCATACAAGGTATTGTAGATGGTGAAGATAAACATAATCCCTATAGTGATTCAAAAATATGCACCTTATTGCAGAATGAGGGAATAGGCATATCCAGAAGAACAGTAGCCAAATATCGAGAGCAGTTAGGTATACCATCTGGAAAAGTAAGAAAACATTATATATAAAATGGGTAATAATCACCAATAAAGAAAAAACTGTTAAAAAATGACAACTTTTAAGCTGAATCAAGAATAGTATTAAGCAAAAATAGGCATGATTATTGCTACAATTGAATGGATTAAAGAAGATGATAGATAAGGGGCAAAAAATGAATTCAACCAGTGTAATGAGAAAAGTGATGATTAAGCATAAAAAAGGTCTACATGCAAGAGTGGCCGCGATGATTGTTCAAAAAGCTGTAGAGTTACAAAATGACTATGGGGTAATTTTTAAGGTGCAAAAAGGTGCCTTTAAAGAAGTGCCATTAACCAGTATATTATTACTAATTTCCATGAAAATTAAAGCGGGAGAAGAAATAGAGATATTAACAATTGGTAATGAAGCAAAAGAAGCATCAGAAAAAATGGGGCTTTATTTGGAAAGTGATTTTGACTATGATCAGACTTCAATGAACAGCATCGACAACCTATTGCAGGACAATATTCTAACAGCTGAGAATATATTTAACAATATTGGAAATGGCTTATTGGTCATAGATGAGAATGATATTGTAACACTTTTTAATGCTGAAGCAGAAAGACTTTTTGGTATAAGGTCCGATCAAATTATAGGTAAGAACATCAAGGCGGTCATGCCGGAATCAGAACTACCGGAAGTTGCGAAAACCAAAAAATCAAAAATCGGATATACTCAAAACAGAGGTAAGTATACCATTGTAACCAATACGACACCTTTGATTGTGGAAAATGAGGCTAGGGGCGCCGTTAGTATCTTTGAAGATATATCAAAACTGGTTAAGATTTCATGGCAACTTAAGGAAATTAAAGAGTTAAAGGAGAAATATCAGCTTATTTTAGAATCAGTACAAGATGGCATTTGCGTTTTTGACCATAAAGGAAAAATAACTTATATCAATGCTGCCTATTGCCAAATCGTTGGAAAAAGCATCAAGGAACTTATTGGTAAGAATATTTATGACTTGTCACCGAATGGAGACAGAGTTAAGGTTTTAGAAACAAGACAGCCCATATTAGGTGGGATAAGTGAAAAAGAAAACGGTGTTACGATTGTGGCAAATATTAACCCCTTAATTGTTGACGGGCAGCTACGGGGTGGTATCTCTACCATCAAAGACATTACTCAATTACAAGATTTGATGGAAAAACTGAATCAGATTTCGGCAAAGGCAGATTATCTTCAAGAAGAACTGATTAGAACCAAAAGGCTTGGGCCGGCTTTTGATCGAATTATTGGTGTCAGTGGCAAAATTTATGACTCAATGGCCATTGCGGCAAAAGCATCGCTTAGTAACTACACGGTATTAATTAGAGGTGAGAGTGGTACCGGTAAGGAGTTGATTGCAGAAGCTATCCATTATTCAAGTGTTAGAGACAAAGAGCCATTCATTAGGGTTAATTGCGGTGCAATACCACCCACACTACTTGAAAGCGAGTTATTCGGACATGAAAAGGGCGCTTTTACAAGTGCAGTAAAAACCAAATTAGGTCGCTTTGAGTTAGCCCATAAAGGTACAATTTTCCTTGATGAAATTGGTGAGTTAGACAAAAGTATGCAAGTAAAACTGCTCAGAGTGGTTCAGAACAAAGAATTTCAAAGAGTCGGTGGAGAAAAAACAATAAAAGTAGATGTGCGCATTGTAGCAGCCACCAATCAGAATCTAGAAGAGCTTCTCAAAACAGGTGATTTCAGAGAAGACCTTTACTACAGGTTGAATGTAATTCCTATATGGTTACCACCCCTTAGAGAAAGAAAAGAAGACATACCTGTGCTTGTTGAATATTTTGCAGAAAAAATATGTAAGGATTTGGAAAGAAGTAACATAACCATTGAAAAAGAAGGGATGCGTGCCCTGATTCAATATGATTGGCCAGGTAATGTACGAGAACTAGAAAACATCATGGAGAGAACCATCATATTACTAGATGGTGATGTGATTAGACTTACGAACATACCCTCCTATGTTATAGGAAATCGCCAAGAAAACATGAAGAAACCAGCGGGTGTTTCAATAATGGAACTGGATGATGATTTAACTTTTAAAGAGTATGAAGAAATAATTATTAAGAAAGCCCTTAAAAGACATGGTAGCTACAACAAAGCAGGTAAAGCATTAGGACTTACACATAATACCGTTGCAGCGAAAGTCAGAAAGTATAATATTCGTTTTAATGAGACATCTGATTGAACTGGCACAGATATTGCTAATACTAAATTAGAGTTGTTATAGAAACTGGAAAACAGCTAAGAAGAAAAAATGGAGGAATCTATTATGGCAGCAACAGTAAGCAGTTTTATAAGTGCAATCAATGATTCAATTACAAGCAACAAAGTTTTTCTAACAGATTTAGATGGGGTAATAGGGGATGCAGATCATGGCATTAATATGACCCGTGGATTTAATGCCGTTGTGCTGAAGGTGACAGAGGAAGATAGTGATGTAGGTGCGACCCTTAAGAAAGTAGGTATGACTCTGATTTCTACGGTTGGAGGTGCTTCCGGACCATTATATGGTACAGCTTTTATGAAAGCTGGCGGTGAAGCTGTTGGAAAGACAGCATTAGATGGCGAAACAATTAGTAAGATGTGGTTGGCAGCACTTGAGGGCATAAAGGCAAGAGGTAAGGCAACTCTTGGTGAAAAGACGATGATTGATGCAATAGAACCGGCTATGGAGGCGTTTAATAAAGCCATGGGCGAAGGCGCAACGATTGAAGAAGGTCTTGATAAAGCCATTGAAGCGGCAGAGATCGGTATAGAGTATACGAAGACCATTCGTGCTACAAAAGGACGAGCAAGTTATCTAGGTGATCGTAGTATTGGTCATCAAGATCCTGGGGCAACCTCTTTTACTATTATATTGAAAACAATAACCGATCATTATAAGAAAGAAGTATTGGGGGTATAAAGATGGTAGGCATAGTGGTTGTATCCCATAGTAAAAAAGTGGCAGAAGGCATCGTAGAGTTATCTATGCAAATGGCAGGAGTCAATCAAAAAATAATTGCCGCAGGTGGTATGGAAAATGGAGAAATAGGAACAGATGCTGTTAGAATAGCAACCGCAGTCAAGGAAGCGGAAACAGGAAAAGGGGTTGTTATATTAGTGGATCTAGGTAGTGCTGTTATTAGTTCTAATCTAGCCATTGAGTTCCTTGAAGAAGAAGGCTTGAACATAGATGTTCGCATAGCAGACGGACCGGTACTTGAAGGTGCAGTTAGCGCATCAGTACAAGCCTACATCGGAGGAACGATAGACGAAGTCGTATCAGCGGCAGAACTTGCAAGAGATGTACTCAAACTACAGTAGAATTACAAATAAGACAACGAGGAGGTGCTAAAGTGAAAGAAGTTGTTTATATGATTGTAAACCGTTTGGGTATTCATGCAAGACCGGCTGCAGAGATTGCAAAAATAGCATCTAAATTCGATTGTGATGTTACACTAATGGGTAATAATAAACAGGCTAATGCCAAAAGCTTACTTATGATTATGGCCTTGGGTATTAAAAACGATCAAGAAGTAACCATAGCTGTAAATGGACCGGATGAAGACAAGGCTATAGAAGCCTTGGATATCCTGATTACAAATAATTTTTATGAGGATTAGAGGTGTAAATAATGGAATATCAAGGTAAGGCTGTTGTTGAAGGCATCGGCATGGGTAAAGTACAATTACTACTATCTGCTTTTGATCATGAACTTGAAACATACGAAAAAGAAAGTCAAGAAGCGGAGAGAAAAAAACTTCAAAAAGCCATTGAAGGTGCTCTTGAACAAATAGACAAAATATTGGATCAAGCTAGAAATAGCACCAATAAGGACCAGATTGCCATTATGGAAGCGCATGTGCTCATGATGCATGATCCGATGCTACAAGATACGGTTGATCGATGTATTGAAGATGGTTTGTCGGCACCGGAAGCTACTTTAAAGGCGACGGACGAGGTAGCAGCTATTCTAGGAAGCTTGGAAGACCCCTATATTAGAGAACGTGCAGCGGATGTTAAAGATATAGGAAAAAGAATCATTCGGGTGCTCCTTGGGATTCCTGATCCTAAGCTGGATGGACATAATATCATATTATGTGGTGAGGACATTGAACCATCGGTGATTGCGAACTTATCATCCGATCAAGTGGTCGGTATTGTTATGGGCAGTGGCAGCGCTACTTCACATTCGGTTATTATCGCCAAGTCAAAAGGTATTGTTACAATAGTAGGCATTGGAGACATGATTAGCGAACTGAAAAATGATGCAACAGCCATTGTAGATGGTTACGAAGGCAAGTTGATTGTAAATCCGGATAAAGGAATAGTCAGCAAGTATGAAGAAGCATTGAAGATTGAAGAAGAGAAGCGTATATATTATCTGAGCCTAAAAGACCTTCCGGCAATTACAATGTCTGGTCAGGAAATTACCTTGGCAACCAACATAGGAAATCCTAAGGACATTGATGATGCTCTAAAATATGGTGGCAAAGGCGTTGGACTTTTCAGAACTGAATTTGTTTTCATGGGTAAAAAGAAAATGCCAACAGAGGAAGAACAATTTGAAGCTTATCGCTATGTTGTTGAAAGATCAGAGGGTCATCTATGCGTCGTTAGAACAATGGATATAGGCGGCGATAAACCTTTAAGTTACCTAGACATTGGCAAAGAAGAAAACCCTTTCTTAGGATGGCGAGCGATTCGTATATGCTTAGAGAGAATGGACATATTCTTAACACAGATCAAAGCGATTCTTAGAGCTTCAGCTTATGGGAAACTAGCCATTATGTTACCTATGATTATCGGTTATGAAGAAGTAATAGCCGCAAAATCGTTAATTGAAGAAGCCAAGACCATGTTAGAGAGTCAAGGTCAAGCCTATGATAAAAATATTGAAATTGGCATCATGATAGAGACCCCAGCAGCGGTAATCATGTCCGAGGAACTGGCACAAGAGATGGATTTCTTTAGCATTGGTACCAATGATTTGGTTCAATATACCCTTGCGGTAGATAGAGGTAATCAAAAAATCAGTCACTTATATGATCATTTCAATCCGGCTGTACTTAGATCTATCAAAAAAGTGATTGACGGGGCACATAAGCATGGAAAATGGGTTGGTGTATGTGGTGAAATGGCTGGTGATCCTTTGGCGACGAAGCTTTTAGTTGAAATGGGTGTTGATGAGCTGAGTATGAGTGGACCATCCATACCCAAAATCAAAGAAATAATACGAAAAATGGATGATAAAGAAAACATTGTAGAAGAAGTACTTAAACAAAAAGAAGTAAAAAAAATCAGGCAACTATTAGCTGGCACAGTTCTTGCTAATAACATAAAGTGATACCATTAATCAAAAGGAGGATGAAAAATGAAAAAAATTATCAACAATCCAGACAATGTAGTAGATGAAATGCTCAACGGGATTATCGCAGCACATCCAAGCTACGTAAAGAGAGTAGAAGGGTTTGAAGTATTGGTAAGAGCCAATGCACCACAACCTAAAGTTGCCTTGGTTAGTGGCGGAGGCAGTGGTCATGAGCCTTCACATGGCGGCTTTGTTGGAAAAGGCATGTTAGATGGTGCAGTTGCAGGAGCCGTATTTACATCACCTACACCAGACCAAGTTTATGAAGCAATCAAAGCAGTAGATGGTGGTAAAGGTGTCCTACTGGTTGTCAAAAATTACACTGGGGATGTAATGAACTTTGAAATGGCAGCAGAGATGGCAGCAGAAGAAGGCATCACCGTTGAACACGTCGTTGTTAACGATGACGTAGCCGTAGAAGATAGTACCTGGACAACAGGTAGAAGAGGTATTGCAGGAACTTTATTGATTCATAAGATTGCAGGCGCAAAAGCTGAAGCAGGTGGCGACCTTCAAGAAGTTAAGCGCATAGCAGAGAAAGTTATTGCGAATGTAAAATCAATGGGTATGGCACTTACCACATGTACAGTACCGGCAGCTGGGAAACCTAGTTTCGTTCTTGGTGATGATGAAGTAGAAATCGGTATGGGTATCCATGGCGAGCCAGGTACACACAGAGAAACCTTACGTTCTGCAAACGAAACAGTTGACCATTTACTTGGTAAAGTATTAGAAGACTTAAGTCTTGATAAGGATGATGAAGTTGCTGTAATGGTTAACGGCTTAGGCGGAACACCCATTATGGAACTTTATGTTGCGAACTTAAGAGTAGCAGAAGTATTAGCAGAAAAAGGTATTCGTATTGCTAAGACCTATGTAGGTAACTATATGACTTCTTTAGACATGGCTGGTTTTTCAGTTACAGTATTAAAATTAGATGCTGAGCTTAAAGATCTATTATTTGCACCTGCAGATACACCAGCACTTGTTCAGAACTAAGATATTTATATAATAATTAAACTTTGGTTAAAGGGTCAAAACTAAGTTTCACTAAGTCAAATAGGTCTCTAAGCGGATAAAATGCTTAGAGATCTTTTTTCTGTTTTCATTAGGGGTAGCATAAAAACCCTTTAAAAGCATGCTCATGTTGATTGTTACTAAAAAAAACAACTTTGTTCAAAAAATAATGTATATATTTAACGAGGTAAATTTGAGGAAATTGCTTTATAATCTATATTAGAAGACTATTGTTTAAGAACTATATAGATGTTTATGATTTTTTGTGATAAATGACAGAGCAGATTGGGGTGATGCATTTTGGGCGTTCGAATTGTTATGAATAAGCCGGGCAGTGGTAAAACGGATAAATTGTATAAAGAAATCATAGAGGCTTCCATAGCGTTGCCGACAGATGAAACCATTTTACTCATTGTACCTGAGCAAGCCACGTTGAATGTTCAACATGATATGATAAGGGCCCATCCCAATCATTGTATTACCAATATAGAGGTGCTTAGTTTTGGAAGGCTTTCTTATAGAATGGTGGACGAACTCGGCGTTGCGGGTAAAGCTTTGCTCTCAGATGTTGGAAAGACCATGATGATCCGTAAGATTATTGATACTTCAAAAGCAGATTACCCTTTTTTAAGTCAACACATTCAGAAAAAAGGCTATGTAAATGAGTTGCGTGATTTGATGTCAGAATTCTCAAGGTATGGCATATCAGAAGGTGACTTTGAAAGTATCGTAGATCAAACGGATGTGGAGATCCTTAAAATCAAACTAAGAGACTGTGGAAAACTCTATAATACCTACAAAGAACAATTGCTTGCTAATTATTTAAGTGGTGAAACCCTTTTTGAACGTCTGGTAGAGATTGCTCATGAGAGTCAGTGGTTAAAAAAAGCCACCATCATGATAGATGGGTTCTATGGTTTTACACCGATACAATATCTTTTAATAGAAAAACTTATGTATACCGCGAAGGAATTGACCCTAACCCTAACCGGTGAAGCTTCTGTTCTTAAGGGAAAACCTTTAGACGAGAGCCATCTATACTATGAGAGTTATTATACCTATCATGGGTTGCTGCAAAAGATTCATGAGCAAAGGATTCCTGATTATACAGAAGAAGAATGGATAGAAGAACCAGTGGGTGATGTGAATTTCATCCAGCATTTAAGAGAAAACCTCTATCAGTATCCATATGATGCGCTTGAGGCGGGCCCGAAAGGGTTGCATTTGGCCTATGCTTCATCGATGAAAAAAGAAGTGGCTTATTTAAGAGACAGCATACTCAAGTTGGTTATGGAAAAAGACTATACTTATAATGATATAGGGGTGCTGGCCGGTGATTTAAACCGTTATGAACGCCTCATCAATGAAATGCTTCCAGAGGCCGGTATCCCAATCTATTTTGACAAGAAAAAGCCCTTTGCATCCAATGACGCGGTGATTTTTGTTATGTCCATTATTAAAGTGTTCAAAAGCAATTTTAGTTATGAGGCGATTTTTGAATATCTAAAATCGGACTATGTGGATTATGACCAGAATATATTAGATCATTTGGAAAACTATGTTATCCGTTACGGTATCAGAGGTGTATCAGCTTGGTCAAAAGAATGGGTCTATAAAGTCCCGGATATTCACAAGAAAAAAGAGACGCCACAAGCCATCCAGCTCTTATCAGTCATCAATGACTTAAGGAAAGAAATTATTTCTCCCTTTTTGACGGTCAAACATTCTAAAAAACAAAGGGTCAAAGATCACTTACTGCATATCTATGAGATACTACGTCATCACGGAGTAGAATCAAAAATCCAGAACAAGGCAGACGACTATATGTCGACGTATCATTATGATGAAGCAAGGACTTATAACCAAGTCTACAAAGTATTAATGACATTATTTGATCAATTGGCTTTGATGTCCACTGAAGAAAAGGTGGATGATGGGACGTTCTATAATCTAATGGAAGCGGGCATTGAACAACTTGAACTTGGCCTTGTGCCGCCTAGGATGGATCAGGTGATTATCGGGAATCTGACAAGAAGTCGAATGCCGCGTAAAAAAGCTATTTTTGCTATCGGTTTAAACGAAGGTGTTGTACCCATGTTGAAAGAAGGATCAGGGTTATTAACAGACCGTGAAAGAGAATGGATGGTGGAAAAAGGGATAAAATTAGCGCCAACGACCATAAAGAACCTATACCGAGAACAGTTCTATATCTATATGGCCTTGTTAAATACAAGTAAGAGGCTGTACTTAAGTTATACCCTTATGAATGAGGAAGGTAAAGCAACCAGGCCATCTCATTTAATCCATATGGTTAAGAAGATATGTCCTCTAGTTAAGCATTATAATATAGATCAACTTTATAAAAATAAGATCGTCTTCAATAGACCAAGTGTGGTTTATAAGCAGTTGTTGCAGAAACTACAAAAAGACAAAGACATCAATATAAATAGTGATATCGAATTCATACTAACCTGGTTTAGAAATGAACCAGCGTGGTACTCAAGGCTGGAAATGGCTCTTAGAGGTCGCAAGGATCATTTGTTAGAAGATCATTTATCAGATCATCATAGATTGTACGGAAAAACACTGAAGAACAGTGTGTCTCGGCTTGAACAGTTTTCCAAGTGTCCTTTTGCCCACTTTGTTACTTATGGCTTAAAGGCTCATGAAAGAGAAGCTTATGAGATTACCATGCCTCAGCTAGGATTAATATTTCATAAGGTCATCGAGTTGATATCTAAGCGTGTTCAAAAGCGACAATTATCATGGTCAGAAGTCACAGAAGCAATGCGAAAAGAATGGATTGAAGAATTTGTAATGAATCTTGTAGGTGAAGAGACCCAAAGGGTATTTTTTGATTCTAATAGAAACATCTTTTTATTGAACCGTCTAAAGAGAATCTTGAATCGATCCATATGGGCCATTGCGTATCAAATCAGCCAAGGTGACTTTAGACCACAGTTTACAGAATGGCATTTTGACGGCGCTGATTATGATGTGAACAGCTTAAATCTAGAATTGGACCACAGTAGAAAAATGATATTAAGAGGTACAATCGATAGGATAGACAGCTATTCGAATGATAGCTATACCTATATAACGATTATTGATTATAAATCTTCCAGTCAGGATTTGGATTTTGGTGATATTTATCATGGGCTTCAATTGCAACTTCTGGTGTATCTAAATGCCGCACTTCAGGTGCAAGAAAAGGCATCGGATAAGAAAATCATACCGGCCGGTTTATTTTATTTTAAGATAGATGATCCCTTTATTGCTTCTACTGCAGAATTAGATGAAGCACATATTGAAGATGAACTGCTAGAATCTATGAAGCTAAAAGGCGTCGCTTTAAATGATACGGAAGTTATAACAAAGCTGGACAATTTATTTGTTAAAGCATCCAAAGTCATACCGGTGTCGAAAAATAAGGATGGTCAGCTATCTAAGGTATCAAAAGTCTTGGAACTAGAGGATTTCGATACACTATGTGGCTATGTACGAGAAGAAACCCAAAGAATTGGCAATGAAATTATAAAAGGCAATATTGAAGTGAAACCCTATAAAAAAGGGGAAGTAAGTGCTTGTGACTATTGTAAATATGGGGGTATATGCCGATTTGATGAAAAGATGCCGAACTTTGAATACCGGCGAACGGACAAAGAACAGGATAAAGAATATCTTGAAATGATGAAAAATCATTGGCAACAGGATTAGTTCAGTGTTACACTATACTATAGGGCAATTTTATAATCAACTGAAATGGGCGTCAAAATTGCAGTTGAATGAAATGAGGTATCAAATATGGAAGATGTCATTAGGAGAATTATTGATATTGAGGAAAAGGCACAAGCATTAATGAAACACACTTTGCAAGAGAAGGAAGCACTTATAAAAAGCTATGGAGAAAAAACAGTCGCCTTGGAAAAAAGGATCCTTGAAGAAGCCGATACTAAAATTGTGCAAATCAGAAAAAAAGAACTAAGTGACAGTACCAATGAGAGAAAAGAAGCAGAAAAACAATGTGACATGAAAATAATGGCCATAGAAGAAAAAATCAAAAAGAACAAAGAAGCATGGATTTCTGATTTGGTCAATCAAGTCTTAAGTAAGTAGGTAGGTTAAGTTATGCTAAATGCTTTTAAATATGCACATCTAACAACTAAAATCAGAGCTATGCAAGGCAAGATGCTGAAAGATGAGGATTTTGTAAATCTACTTAGAATGCAGTCTGTTAAGGAAATAGCAAATTATTTGAAAAACAATACGTATTATAAACAGAATTTTGAGGAGATGGACAATCAAGACATACATCGTGGGCAGCTAGAGATTATGCTTAACCGTGCATTGATTCACGATGCCCTCAAAATAGCGAAATTCTTAAAAGGGAAAGAAAAATCTATTTATAGGTTTGTATATCGAAAGCAAGAAATAGAGGACCTAAAAAAAATGCTGCGAGCCCTACATATGGGTAAATCTCTAGATAAAATAGATCGAAAAACCCTTTTTATTAGCCATCATAGCAATATTGATTTTAATACGGCTCTAAAGGCAAATACCATTCGTGAGTTAATAGATACCTTGGCAGACACCAATTTTTACCCGATTCTATCTCCTTTGCTCATCGAAGACAATAAAATCAATCTGTTTGCAGCTGAAATGGCCCTTGATTTGTATTATTATAATCAAGTTCATGATCAAATTCACAAAAAAATATCTGGAAAAGATTATGAGATTATGCATATGAGCTTTGGCTTGGATGCAGATTTTAGGAATATGATGTGGATTTATCGAAGCAAGCAATTTTATAATCTTAGAAAAGAGATTATTTACAGTTATATTATACCAAATGGGCATAAGTTGAAAAAACAAGATATTATCAAATTAGTTGAGGTAGATACCGGCCAAGAAGTCTTAAGACTTCTGAAAGCAGGGCCTTATGGAGAGATTGTTGACTTTGATAGTGGTCATTGGGACAATAGCTTTAATAAATATTATGGCAACAAACAGCTTAGACAGATACGGCAATTACCGTTTACCATTGCCCCAATTATTGGTTATATTTTTATCAAAGAAATTGAGATTTTGAATCTGACAACA
The DNA here is from genome assembly GCF_059865615.1 of Petrocella sp. NCBI lineage: Bacteria > Bacillati > Bacillota > Clostridia > Lachnospirales > Vallitaleaceae > Petrocella > Petrocella sp. Next base: position 34,300 of record NZ_JCBCDA010000032.1, read on the forward strand.
ATCATAGAAGGTGTAAGATACAAAGTTGATCCGAAAAAGGTTGAGACATACTTAGCACGACAGAGTAAGGGAGTGGGGAATTATGATTGAGAAAATGCATTTTGTAAATATTGTCGGACCGCTTAAATCATTTGATACATTCGTGATTCAAAGCTTTTTACCACATGAGATTCAGTTGGAAAATGCTTACAATATACTTCATTCAGTTAAAGGATTGTTTAAATTTGACGATGAGAACCCTTATCAGAAACTTGAAGAAAAAGTAAATAAATTGGGTGAGGTAGCGGATGTTGTATTTGAATATGACGATACAGCGCCAGTGGGTATTATGCCGGTACACATGTTAGAGCCGGAGATTGAAGGCTATGAAAGGCAGATTGAAACCATTAAGCATATCAGTAGCTCTTTAAAAGAAGATTTGGAATACAAAATTCAACTTAGAAACCAGATTCTACCCATACAGAATTTGGATGTTAAGGTCAATGAACTGTTTGATTTTGACTATATGAAATTCAGATTTGGATCCATGGCAATAGATAACTTTAAAAAGCTTCAGGATTACATTGAAGCCATGGATGTTATTGCGTTTGAAGTTTCAAGAACAGACAAACTGGTCTACCTGTTTTACTTTACACCAAGAACAAAAAAATTCAATATAGACAGTCTTTTTGCATCTTTATATTTCACCAGAATTCGACTGTCAAATGACATTAAAGGTTACCCAAAACAAACTTTAGAAAAATTAAATGAAGAGATTGAAGAACTTACTATACGGATTGAAGAGTTAGACCAACAATCAAAATCTTATATTCAAAAACATATCAAACGCATTCAAGAGCTCTATACATATGTGGCCCAGCTTAACGGGACCTTTGACGTTAGGACCATGGCGGTAAGGTCTAAAGATGCCTTTTATATGACAGGTTGGGTGGCAGATAGTGAGCTAGTTGCCTTTAAAGAGAAAATGGATGCTTTTCCAAGTGTTACATGTGTTTTTGAGGACGATGATACGAATAAAAACTCAAGACCACCAACCAAACTTAGAAACAATTGGTTCTTTAAACCCTTTGAACCGGTTGTAAAGATGTATGGCACACCCTCATACAATGAATTTGACCCTACAGTATTTGTGGCTATAACTTATATGCTCATGTTTGGGGGTATGTTTGGTGATGTGGGACAGGGTTTGGTGATTAGCCTTATTGGATATCTGCTTTATCGTAGGTCTCAAAATGCATTAGGACAGGTTATGATATTTTTAGGTGGTGCTTCAGTGTTTTTTGGTTTCATTTATGGATCCTTCTTTGGAGATGACCATCTTCTGGGAAATCTGCTTAATTACAAACCCATTAACAGTATGGAAAATATGATGGAAATGTTAGGCAGTGCCATTGTTTTAGGTGTGGTGTTGATTCTGATAGTAATGCTTATTAATATTCGTAATGCTTATAAGCAGAAAAATATAGCGAAAATGCTATTTGATCGTAATGGTGTAGCCGGTTTGATTTTTTATCTTGCGGTACTTGGAATAACCTTATCTATAGTCTTGAATGTAAATGTGCATCCCTTAGTGGTCATATTATTCGTGGTTGCCCCTTTGGTCCTAATATTTCTGGCGCATCCTTTGGACAATTGGATTCGGAAGAAAGAATATATTTTCCCCCAGGACAAGGGAAGCTATATTATTGAGGCAGTATTTGAACTCGTAGAAACCTTATTGGCCTTTTTGAGCAACACCATTTCATTTATGCGTGTTGGGGCTTTTGCATTAAACCATGTCGGATTTTTCCTTGTATTTAAGATTTTATCTGAAATGGTATCAAAAACAGACAATTCCATCAATGGCGTTCTGGTAATGATTTTTGGTAATATACTGATTCTAGGACTTGAAGGCTTAATTGTTGGAATACAAGGCATCAGACTTGAATATTACGAATTATTTAGCCGTTTTTTCGAAGGTGAAGGAACGGAATTTAAACCATTTACCATAAAAAAGATCATAAAATAATCGCAACCAGCTGGATTTGAAAAATGGAGGAATCAAGATGAGTTTTATTTTAACCATGGCATTAATTCTGGTACTATCAACAGTAGTTGTAGGTATATGGAGTATACGAAGGAGCATTAAGCAGTCTCATGCGAAAGCATATATTGGCATTAATCTTACGACGTTTTTTGTACTTATGATTGGCGCGACAATATTTATTTTTAGTGGACCGGAGTCGATGGCTGCGACAGAAGACTTGGCGGTAGCCATCGCGTCACAAGAAGGACTTAAGTTTATTGCAGCAGCTCTATCAACAGGTCTTGCATCCATTGGTGCGGGTATTGCAGTTGCCATATCCGGATCAGCAGCCATTGGAGCAATTTCAGAAGATCCTAAGTTACTGGGAAAAACCGTTATATTTGTAGGTCTAGCAGAAGGAATTGCAATTTACGGATTGATTATCTCAATTATGATTCTTGGAAATTAAGGAAGTCTTTCTCGCCGTGAACAATTTGCTTTGCAAAACGAAGCGTAGCTTCTTTGTTTAACTCTAGGAGGTGCTTGTTATGAAGATGTTTTTAATTAGCGATAATATCGATACAAAAACCGGCATGCGTCTGGCAGGTGTATCAGGTGTTGTTGTACATAAAAAAGAAGAAGTTATTGAGGTTTTTAAAGATACGTTAAAAAATCCGGAAGTAGATATTGTACTAATGACTGAAAAAATAGCATTGCTAATACCGGAGATGATTGATGATGTAAGATTGAACTATCAGACCCCTTTGATTGTCGAAATCCCTGACAGACACGGTTCTGAACGCAAATCAGATTCAATAACCCGATATGTACGGGATGCTCTTGGACTCAAGATATAAGGTGGTATAAGATGAGTAAAGTAGATGAAAAACTTGCACGCTTTTCCAATGATATAATGTCCGATCTTGGAGAAGAGCGAAATATGATATTAAAAGACGTTGAAGAAAGAGAAAAGAAAGCCTATGAGACAAAGGAACTTGAATTGTTGACCCAGGCTTATGAGAAAATACAGTTAGCCCTTCTGAAAATTGATAAGGAAAAAAACGAGTTGATGTCTAAAACTTTGGTAGAAAATAGAACGCGTTTGTTTCATAAACGTCTGGAATTGATAGATGATATTTTTAACCAAGCAGTGGAACGACTACAGACTTTTGCAAAATCAGAGGCTTATATGCCACATTTGCTTCGCCTGATTGAAGAAGGTAGACATATCCTAGGTGTAGGCAATTTGGAAGTCTTTTTGAATTACAGTGATCATTCAATTAAAGATCAGGTTAGTGAAGTGACTGGATTAAAGGTAGTTCTAGAATCTAAACATGTTAATTTGGTCGGAGGATGTAAAATATACAATAGAACCAGCCAAAAGGTTATAGATTATTCCTTTGCCAATGAATTGGAAGCATTGCGAGAAGATTTCTTGCACAAATGTAATTTGGAAGTGGGATAAGGGGGTGGCGATTGTGACTGAACAAGGTAGAATTGCCGGTATCAATGGACCGGTTATTACCATTAGAGATAGCAAAAAATATCAGATGCTTGAAATGATATTCGTAGGACGCCTGAAACTTATTGGTGAAGTTATTAATATTGAAGGGCAAGACGTGACTGCTCAAGTCTATGAGTCGACAACAGGTCTTGGAATTGGAGAGCCTGTATATTCAACTGGAGAGCCCATGTCACTTGAGCTTGGACCAGGTATTGTAGGCGGCGTTTTTGACGGTATACAAAGACCTTTGACCACTATAAATGACAAATCAGGTACTTTCATTGGTCGCGGATTAGAAGTAGTAGCGCTTGATCGAGATATAAAGTGGCAGGTTGAGATACCTGTCAAAGTAGGAGATCAACTTAAAAGCGGCGATATTTATGCCTTAGTTCAAGAAACTGAACTTGTCATGCATAAAGTTATGGTTGGACCCAATCAATCTGGTGAGGTCATCGAAGTTGTAAATGATGGTGCGTATACCATTGATCAAACGATTGTAAAAATCATGGACAAGTATGAGGATATTATTGAATTGAAGCTGTATCAAAAATGGCCAGTTAGACAACCAAGACCTTTTAGTTCACGCAAACCTTTATCTAAGCCACTCATAACTGGTCAACGGATTATAGATAGCCTTTTTCCAATAGCAAAAGGTGGTGCAGCGGCAATTCCAGGTGGGTTTGGCACAGGTAAAACCATGACCCAACATCAATTGGCAAAGTGGAGCGATGCGGATATCATTGTCTATATCGGCTGTGGTGAAAGGGGCAATGAGATCACTGAAGTATTAGAAGATTTCCCCAAGCTTATTGACCCTAAGTCGGGTAGACCTTTGATGGAAAGAACGATACTTATTGCTAATACATCAAACATGCCCGTTGCAGCCCGCGAAGCATCCATATACACAGGGATTACCATTGCCGAGTACTATAGAGATATGGGCTACCATGTAGCCATTATGGCGGATTCTACGTCAAGATGGGCGGAGGCATTAAGAGAAATCTCAGGGCGATTGGAAGAAATGCCAGCAGAAGAAGGCTTTCCCTCTTATCTCCCCTCAAGGCTTTCGCAGTTTTATGAACGTGCTGGCTATGTGGAGACATTAAACGGTCAAGAAGGATCCGTTAGTATTATTGGTGCGGTTTCACCTCAAGGTGGGGACTTTTCAGAGCCGGTAACCCAAAACACCAAACGATTTATTCGATGTTTTTGGGCCCTTGATCGCCAACTGGCTTATTCAAGGCACTATCCTGCCATTCACTGGTTAAATTCTTATAGTGAGTATATGGAAGGGATGGCACCTTGGTATCTAGAGAATGTGTCAGAAGACTTTTTGTCAATTCGGCAGGAAGTTATGGCATTGTTACAAGAGGAAAGTAAGCTGATGGATATTGTTAAGTTGATTGGCGCTGATATTTTACCAGAGGAGCAAAAGTTAATCCTTGAGATGTGCTCCGTATTAAGGCTTGGCTTTTTACAACAAAATGCCTTTCATGAGGTGGATACCTATGTACCCTTAGGCAAACAAAAAGAAATGATGAGAGTTACACTCTATACTTATGAGAAATCCAAGGAATTGTTGGAATTCGGCATACCGGTTTCTCAAATGCGTAAAACAGGTATCTATGAAGAATTGATAAAAATCAAATACACGGTTGGCAATGATAACTTGGATGCCTTCGAGCCGATTTTTGCCCGTGTTGACAAAATATTTACAACACTTCGAGAGAGTTACAAAAGTTTTGAAAGGGTGAAGAACGGATGAGTATTGAATACTTAGGTGTAAGAGACATAACCGGATCCATCATAATCTTAGAAGGTGTAAAGGATGCAATGTTTGAAGAAATGGTTGAAATCACCCTAGATAATGGTGAAATGAGGCATGGCCGTGTTATAGAGTTGCTAGAAGATGTGGCGGTTGTTCAGGTTTTTGAAGGTACCACAGGTATGTCTAGTTCTAATACTAGAACCAGATTTACTGGTAAGCCCCTAAAAATACCATTATCTAAAGAGATTCTAGGTAGAAAAATGAACGGTCTTGGAAAACCTATTGATGGTTTAGGCAAGCTTTTTGCAGATGTGCGGTGGGATATTAATGGTGATCCAATTAATCCCATAGCAAGAAAATACCCGAGAAATTATATTCAGACAGGCATATCTGCTATCGATGGTTTAACAACATTGATACGAGGCCAGAAGTTACCGATTTTTTCAGGCAATGGTTTGCCTCATGATGCGCTGGCGGTTCAAATCGTTAACCAGGCGCAGCTTTCAGCAGAAAATGAAGATGAAGAAAACTTTGCGATTGTATTTGCAGCCATGGGTGTGAAAAATGATGTGGCGGATTATTTTACCCAGTGTTTTAACAGCAGTGGTGTAATGGAGAAAGTCGTGACCTTTATGAATCTGGCCAACGATCCTGTAGTTGAAAGAATTGTAACACCAAGATGTGCATTAACGGCAGCTGAGTATCTTGCCTTTGAGCACAATATGCATGTACTAGTTATTTTGACCGATATGACATCTTATTGTGAAGCCCTTAGAGAAATTTCATCTTCAAAAGGTGAGATACCCAGTCGAAAAGGTTTCCCAGGCTATATGTATAGTGATTTGGCCTCTCTTTATGAGCGTGCAGGGATGTTAAAGGACAGAACAGGTTCTATTACTCAGGTACCAATCTTGACCATGCCTAATGATGATATTACTCACCCTATACCGGATTTGACTGGTTACATAACAGAAGGTCAAGTGGTACTGGATCGAAGCTTACATCAAAAAGGCATCTACCCACCGATTATTGTATTGCCATCCTTATCAAGGCTGATGAAAGATGGTATAGGGGAAGGCTATACAAGAGCCGATCATCCTCAAGTAGCGAATCAGCTTTTTGCATCCTATGCTAAGGTTCAAGAAGTTAAAGCTTTGGCATCGGTTATCGGTGAAGATGAACTGACAGAAATAGATCAGAAATATATGGCCTTTGGTCGAGCTTTTGAAAATGGATTCGTAGCCCAAAGATTTGATGAGGAACGCGTAATGGAAGCAACCTTAGACATCGGTTGGAACTTACTTGGTATGCTTCCTAAAGAAGAATTGACTAGGCTAGATGATAATATTTTGAATAAGTATTACAAGGCAACGTCAGAATAAGGAAGTGAGTCATCATGGACAGTACGTTATTTCCAACAAAAGGTAATTTAATACTAGCTAAGAATACACTATCCCTCTCAAGGCAAGGCTATGATCTTTTAGAACAGAAAAGAAATATCCTTGTAAGAGAGGTCATGCTCTTGATAGATGAAGCTAGAGAAATTCAGAGTGTTATCAGTAGCACTTTTGCCAACGCGTACGCCGCCCTTCAAGAAGCCAATCTCACCATTGGCATTAATACAGTGGAACAGATAGGTGAAGCCATTGAAGAGGAGACTGGTATAGAAATTAAAGTACGCTCGATTATGGGTGTTGAAATGCCTGTCATTAAAGAATTGTCAACAGATTTGGAGCCTCAATATGGCTTTGCTAGAACCAATTCATCTCTTGATGAAGCATTTTCCATGTTCGCTAAGGTGAAAAATCTGACGGTACAACTGGCAGAAGTGGAGAATGCCATTTATAGGTTAGCCTCTAACATAAAAAAAACGCAAAAAAGATCCAATGCTTTAAAAAACATTATGATTCCTAGATATGAATCGATAACAAAAAATATTGTAAATGATCTTGAAGAAAAAGAACGGGAAGAATTCACTAGACTCAAGATGATCAAAAAAAGAGGTTAGTAATAAAGCATTATATAATTGACTTATATAAAAGGCTTATTGCAGAGACAGTTCGAAAGACACTGAATCTGCAACAAGCCTTTATGTTTTTATTTATTACTCCACTTCCATGACTTTCATCAGATTTGTATTCCCCTTTGTGTTAAGAGGTATACCTGCTGTAATGACGACGGTATCTCCATTTTTGGCAAATCCCAAACTTTTGGCATGTTCAATGGATTTATAGAACAAGATATCGGAAGAATTTTCTGCTTTCATAATAATCGGTATAACACCCCATAGCATGTTAAGTTGCCGTTGTGTAATAGGGTTAATGGTGGGTGCGATAATCGGTGATTCCGGTCGGAACATGGAAATGAGTCGAGCGGTTTTGCCACTATAAGTAGGACAAATAATTGCCGCTGCACTTAGATTCATAGCGGTGGTACAGGTCGCATAGCTCACAGCGTTGGTGACGCTTTTATCAAGAACTTCTGTGATTCTTTTGTATACAGCTTCATAGTCCGCAGTTTCCTCAGAAGCTTCAGCAATTTTACGCATGATTTTAATGGATTCAACAGGGTATGAGCCTGCTGCGGTTTCACCAGACAACATAATGACATCTGTACCGTCTAAGATGGCATTAGCAACATCAGATACTTCTGCTCGAGTTGGTCGAGGGTTAACAATCATAGAATCTAACATCTGGGTAGCGGTTATAACCGGTATGCCTGCAGCATTACATTTATGAATGATTTTCTTTTGAATTTGTGGGATGTATTCAGCAGGTGTCTCGACACCCAAGTCACCTCTTGCAACCATGATGCCATTGGAGACTTCAATGATTTCATCGATATTATCCACACCTGTTTGACTTTCGATTTTTGAGATGATATGAACATGTTCACCACCATTTTGATCCAACAAAGCACGAATTTCTTCTACATCTCTTTTACTACGAATGAAAGAAGCTGCTAAATAGTCAATGCCTTCTTTTATGCCGAAGATAATATCATTTGCATCGGCTTCAGTTAGAGCTGGTAGCTTGACATCAACGCCAGGTACATTAATGCCTTTTCTATTTTTAACCCTACCACCATTTTTGACAACGCAGATAATATCTGTATCTTCAATTTCGGTTACCTCAATTTCTATAAGCCCGTCATCAATTAATATGCTGCTTCCAAGTTTAACATCTTTATAAAGATGTTCGTATGTGATACAGAATTTCTCGGCGGTTCCCTCGAAGTCACCAATACAAAGACGGATTACTTTACCGGCAAATAAATCAACACCACCATCTTTAAAAGTCTTAGTACGTATTTCAGGGCCACGGGTGTCCATAAGGATTGCGATGGGATAGTTAAGTTGTTCTCGGACTTCTTTTATGAGATTAATGTTCTTCAAAAGGTATTCTTGATTACCATGGGATAAATTAAGACGTGCTACATTTAATCCGTTATTAATTAGTGCGGTCAGTGTTTCCTTGTTATCACTGGCAGGACCCAAGGTACATATAATTTTAGTTTTATTCATGAGAAGGGTTCTCCTATCATAGATCTATTCTGGTTGATACATCATATTCATTATACCTTTTGGAAGGTTGTCTGTAAACATGAGGGAATATTTTTTATGAAATACCTGTTTCTCTATGGCATAATTCAATGTTTTCAGCTAAAATAGACAGAGAAAGTGGGGTGCAGTATGAGCGAAGTAAAATTTACAGAACAACAGAGTAAAGTTATATCGACCCATGGGAGAAATATATTGGTTTCAGCGGCTGCCGGTTCAGGTAAAACAGCTGTATTGGTGGAGCGAATCATTCGTATGATTACAGACAAATCGAACCCTGTGTCAATTGATAGTTTGCTTGTTGTGACATTTACTAACGCAGCTGCATCAGAGATGAGGGAAAGGGTTGGTAATGCACTTTATAATGCGATTGAAAAAGATTCGACCAATCTTTATTTACAACAGCAGTTAACGTTATTGCCATCTGCAAGTATCATGACTTTGCATGCATTTTGCCTGCAAGTTATCAAAAACTATTTTTACAAGATCAACTTAGATCCAAGCTTTAAGATAGGGGATGAGATTGAACTCACACTAATGCGAAATGAAGTCCTTGGTGACGTCATAGAGACGTTCTACACAGAGGCTGACTTGAGTTACCTAGATTTTATTGAAAGTTACGCACCGGGAAAAAGCGATAAGGCAGTTGAAGATCTTGTACTATCTGTGTACAAATTAAGTAGAAGCCATCCTATGCCCAGGAAATGGCTGGACAGTTGCATAGATTTACTCGATATAAAAAGTCTGAACCAGTGGTATAATTCACCCTATGTAACTTATATGATGGCGGAAATATTTGAACAGATTCAAGATCTCAAGCTTTTGTCCAGGGAAGCAGCTGAGATTATTGAAACAGATATACGTCTTAAGCCAATAATGGAAACCCTTCTGATTTACGATACCTATCTAAGGGATCTTGAGTCAGCTAAAGACAGTAGGATGCATGTTTTTGAGATACTGAACAATCTAGACTATCCTAGAGCAAAATCAGCTAAAAGAGGAACAGAACCGGAAGCAAGTGAGCCTGTTAAAGCCTTAATTGGCCGTATCAAGGACCAACTTAAAACCATGCAAAATCAATATGGTTTTGATTATGATGAGGTTTTTATAAAGATGACAGCCATTAGTCATGGTCATATGAAAACATTGGTAAGTATTATAAGAAGATTTTCAGAAGCCTATCAAGCAAAAAAAGTCGAGCAAAACATGATTGATTTTAACGACATTGAGCATTTTGCGTTAGACATATTACGAGAAGATAGTGGTAAACCATCAGAGGTAGCTAAGATTTATTCAGACCGTTTTATGGAAATTATGGTGGATGAATACCAAGACAGTAATCTAGTACAAGAAACGTTGATTCAGAGTGTATCACGAATAGGGGAGGGAAAGCCCAATATTTTTATGGTAGGGGATCTGAAGCAAAGCATCTACAAGTTTCGCCTAGCTAAGCCGGAGTTATTCTCAGAAAAATACGATACCTATACAACTGAGGACAGTCTTTATCAGAAAATTGAATTGCATCAGAACTTTAGAAGCCGGAAACAGGTTTTGGACTTGACCAATTACCTTTTTACACAATTGATGTCTAAGAAAATAGGCGATGTACATTATAATACATCTGCTGCTTTGAATCTAGGCGCAAATTACACAATAGAATCAGATGTCTACGATACAGAAGTTTTATTAATTGACCGTGAAGGTTTTAATGGCCTAACAACAAGACAAATTGAAGCACAAGCTGTTGCGGTTGAGATACAAAGGCTTATGGCCTTGGATCCACCAATGATGATCTATGATGGTCAAGAAAAGATAGAGCGTCAGCTGGCATATAAAGATATTGTTATTCTCATGCGGACCATGACAGGGTGGTCAGAAGCCTTTGTCGATACATTTGCAGACTACGGTATACCGGTAGCCAGTCGATTGGCTACGGGCTATTTTGATACTATTGAGATAAAGACTTTGCTTAATCTATTAAGAATAATTGACAATCCAAAACAAGATATAGCTTTACTTGCAGTATTACGCTCACCCATGTTTGGATTTAAAGGGGATGAGTTGGTTACAATAAGGCTTACGGATCCGGATGTAGATTTTCACAGTGCCTTAATCCTATACCATAAAAGTATCATTGGAAACACACCTTTAGATCAAAAAGTCGTCCGATTTCATGAATCACTATATAGGTGGCGCCAAGTGAAAAACAGCCTAAGTTTATATGGTTTGGTACAGCGGATTTTTAAGGATACGGGTTACTACGAATATGTTTCTATGATGCTTGGAGGTCCAAAGCGTCAAGCTAATCTGGATATGTTTTTAGATCAAGTCCATAGGTATGAGCAGACAAGTTTCAAAGGTTTGTTTAATTTCTTATGGTATATGGACCATATGAAAAAGCATAGCATTGATCAAGGAGAGGCATTGCTTCAGGATGAACAAGGGAATCAAGTTACCATCATGAGCATTCATGGTAGCAAAGGGCTCGAGTACCCTGTTGTCATACTTCCGGCACTGAGCAAACTTTTTAATAAAAGTGACATCCGGCAATCGGTGCTCATCCATCAGGAGTTGGGTTTTGGAACAGACAATATCCTATCGGATGAACGGATTAGAATTCAATCACCCATCAAAGAAGTTCTGAAGTCAAAAATGGACCAAGAACTAAAATCAGAAGAGCTTAGGATTCTATATGTTGCCTTAACCAGAGCAAGAGAAAAATTAATCCTTATAGGATCTGCAAAAAATATGGATAAGCAGATAGATAAATGGTCAAGGGCTTTAAGTGTAGAAAGCCTTCACCTAGGTTATTTAACGGTTAAAAGTTGTCAGAACTATTTGGACTGGATTATGTTGGCACTAATGCGTCATCGTCAGGCAAAAAATCTATACGCCAATACAGGCATTGAGTATTTGGGGAAGGTCGCCCTACAATCCATAGAGCCGAATCTAAGTATACATCAAAAGACACACTTAGATTATCAAAATGACCCTTCAATACTAAGGGCTTTTGCTTCAGATAGTATGGAAAAGAAAACCCAGTTAGATTTAGATTTTGAGTCCAAAATGGCTTGGACATATACTTATGATACTTTAACCAAGATGGATATTAGCCAATCCGTATCAGAAATCAAGCGGCTTGAAGAAGAAAGTTATTTAAAGCTACCTACCCGGCAAAAAACATCTATTAAGCCGGTTTTTATTGTAGGAGAGCAACCTATGACAGGAGCCCAGCGGGGACAAGCCTATCATAAAGTCATGTATCATCTAGATTTCTTAACTCAAATGGAGGAAAAAACCATAGCAGATAAGATTGAAGAACTATGCCAAAAACAAATAATAACAGATTGTGAAGCTAAAAGCATACGACCGATGTCAATTAAGGCCTTTTTCGATTCGGAAATAGGAAAGCGTGCAAAAGAAGCAGCTTCAAAAGGTCGGTTAATTAAAGAAAAGCCCTTTGTTATGGGGCTTAAACCGGAACTTGAAGCAGGGATACATACATCAGATTATAGGATGGTTCAAGGTGTGATTGACTTATTTTTTGAAGAAGAAGAAGGGCTTGTGATAGTGGATTACAAAACAGACCACATATCAGAGGGTGCTATAGATACATTAATAAAAAGATATAGCACACAAATGGGTTATTATAAAAAGGCTTTAGAACAAGGCACAGGAAAACAGGTAAAAGCTATATATCTATATGCAATGGGCATATCAGAAACCGTTGAAATTAAAATAGAAACCTAAAGTACGAACGGGCATTTTGGAAAGTTGAGGCACGGCAATGGAAAATAACAAAATGGGCATTGTACCTATTCCCAAACTCATTATCAGCATGTCTTTACCGGCTATTTTTGCAATGATGGTACAAGCCATGTATAATGTGGTCGATAGCATTTTTGTCTCAAGAATAAGTGATACCAATAACGATGCATTAACAGCCATATCTTTAGCTTTCCCCCTTCAACTCATCGTCATCGCCGTGTTTGTAGGATTAGGCGTGGGGATGAACTCGAACATATCAAGAAAACTTGGAGAAAAAGATCACAAATCAGCTGTTTTGATAGCTGAACATGGTGTTGTGGTTGGTATATTTGTATACAGTATTGTAGCTATATTAGGTACACTTTTTGCTCGAAACTTTTTTGTACTCTTTACAGATAACACTTTGGTTATTGATTATGCCACATCTTACACAAGAATCATTATGATTTTTGCTTTTGGCAGGATACTGGGGCAAGTCGGTATGAGCGTTTTGCAAGGTACAGGTGAAATGATCAAGCCAATGATTGCCATGCTTATTGGTGCAGTTCTCAATATTATATTAGATCCGATTTTGATTTTTGGATTATTCGGTGTTCCGGCTATGGGTATTGAAGGCGCAGCCATTGCGACGGTTGTCGCTCAGAGTATATCCATGATCTTTATTTGGTCTATCTTGTTTTTTGGCAACAATATTATCAAACCGGACCTTAGAAGTTTTAAGTTAAAGTTGTCCATTATCAAGCAAATTCTTATAGTCGGGATACCGGTATCGATTATGCAAGGTTTGGGATCCATTATGCTCACCGGTTTTAATTTGATTCTATCAAAATACGGGGATTTGGCCATCGATGTAATGGGTTCTTATTTCAGATTACAATCCTTGGTGTTTATGCCGGTATTTGGTCTTTCAACTGGAACCTTGCCGATTATCGGCTATAACTTTGGTGCCAAAAATAAAGAACGACTCCTTGCAGCAATAAAATTCAGTATCATGGTGGCTGTCAGCTTTATGATTTTTTGTCTACTGATATTTCAGATTTTTCCAACATCACTTTTGGGACTTTATAACGCCAATGCAAGGATGCTTGAACTTGGTGTGCCGGCTTTTAGAACCATTAGTCTGATGTTTCCCTTGTTAGGTGTCAGCGTTATACTTAGTACAGCCTTTCAGGGATTGGGTAAGGCCCATTATAGCCTCTACATATCTATGATAAGGCAGTTGGTTATTCTCTTACCTGCTGCTTATATTTTAGGGGAAATCGGAGGCCTTCGTGCCGTTTGGTTCGCCTTTCTTATTGCCGAGATTATTGGTGTGACCATGGTTCTACTTCTATTTGGTAAAACCTATACCAAAAGTGTTAAAGATTGGCCTGTTAGAGTAGGAGATGAAAAGGGAATTAAGTGAAACTTAGTTTTGACCCTTTAACCATAATATAAATTAAAAAGAAAGAAGGTGAAGGCATTGTCTTCTTATGAACAATTTGCCATGATTTATGATAGTGCTCTTAATGAATTACCTTATGAGGCTTGGCTTGTGTATATAGAATCGATATTAAAAAAAATCGGTCTTGAACCGAATTTGATTTTGGATCTGGGATGTGGAACTGGGTCTATGACTAATTTGATGGCCAAGAAAGGCTACGAAATGATTGGCGTAGATCTTTCGGAAGACATGTTGGCCATAGCAAGAGATAAGGCCAAGGAAGAAGAACTAGAGGGGGTTATGTATCTGAATCAGGATATGACCGAGCTGGATCTTTTTGGAACGGTGGATGCAGTCATTTCAGTTGGCGATGCACTAAATTATATTACTTTTGAGGAAGACTTGAAGAAAACTTTTGAGAAAGTGAATCTTTTCTTAAATCCAGGCGGTCTTTTTATATTTGACATGAATACAGTATATAAGTTCAAAGAAGTTTTAGGAAACAAGACGTATGCGGAAAATCATGATGACTATGCCTATATTTGGGAAAACTATTATTATGAAGATGAGGCTATTAATGAATATGAAGTGAATATATTTATAAAAAATGAAGATGGCTTGTATGAAAAATCAACAGAAGTGCATCATGAGCGAGGATATGAACCGAAAGAAGTGATAAAATGCCTCGAATCATCAGGCTTAAAATTTCTTGCCCTGTATCATGATAATACTTTTGAGGATCTGAAGTCAACCACCCAGCGTATGTATTTTGTCGCACAAGAAGTGATGAAGGAGAAATAAGATGTCAGACTATATAGTAAGAGTGACGGATAAGGGCCATCAAGTAAGGCTCTACGTCGCTATAACAAAAGAGCTGGTAGAAAGAGCTAGAAGTCTACATAAGACAAGTCCTGTAGCCACTGCAGCTCTCGGAAGAACCCTTACCGCCGGCGCCATCATGGGCAGTATGATGAAAGGGGACAAAGACCTGTTGACCCTTCAGTTTAAAGGCGATGGGCCTTTAGGCGGGGTCTTGGTTACAGCGAATTCAGATGCCATTGTAAAAGGTTATGTCAATCGACCCGATGTGGACTTGCCACTAAAGCCCAACGGTAAACTGGATGTATCCGGCGCTCTAGGAACCGGTTTTCTCAATGTCATTAAAGACATAGGCATGAAAGAACCCTATAATGGACAAATTGACCTTGTTAGTGGCGAGATTGCAGAAGATCTGACCTACTATTTTGCAAGTAGTGAGCAAACCCCATCGGTTGTAGCTTTAGGTGTTCTTGTGGATAAAGACTATACTGTTAGACAAAGTGGTGGATTTATCCTACAATTGATGCCTGGTGCCAAAGATGAGGTGATTGATACAATTGAAGCTAATATTAAGAAATTACCATCGGTGACGGCGATGCTGGAGGAAGGATTTGATGGTGAGGGCATAGCCAACAAAGTTTTAGAAGGCTTGTCTTTGATGTACCATGAGAAAATCTATCCTAGATTTGAATGCGATTGTTCAAAAGAACGGGTTGAGAAAGCCTTGATTACCGTTGGAAGAGAGGAGATTAAAGATATGATTCAAGAAGGTAAACCTATTGTTATGTCATGTCAGTTCTGTAATACAGAATATACCTTCGATTTAAGTGATTTGAGAGATATCTTAGACAGGATGAATATAGTGTAAGAAATATGTTAAAATAGTGATTGAAATAACTGACTATAAGGTGTATAATAAAACAAAGGTAACTTCCGGAATACCTTTTTAAACGGATAAATGTACGTACGATTAATGTATCTGACCGAAAAGGGAGTGGATGTAAAGTGAAAATGCTCCAGACGGTAGGACCAATACGAGCAGTTTAGTTAAGCCCCTATAGTTTAGTTGAGGGGCAATCAGCAACATATTG
The DNA here is from genome assembly GCF_059865615.1 of Petrocella sp. NCBI lineage: Bacteria > Bacillati > Bacillota > Clostridia > Lachnospirales > Vallitaleaceae > Petrocella > Petrocella sp. Next base: position 50,237 of record NZ_JCBCDA010000032.1, read on the forward strand.
TGGTTAAACAGGCGCAAAGAAGCCGTTTAATGACTATACGTTAGATAGGCATATAAATGACGATTGAAGTAGCAATTGTATATGGTCTCTACAGCGTATATATGGAAGTCCATAGGTGTGTTGTGAATATGAATCAGTTTAGTAACACAATTCTTTTAGTTTAGATGATTGTTAGATTGTTTGAAAAGGGTAAAATGGTGAACATCCCCATTGCATTGTAAACCCGAAGTTTTGTAACAAAGTAATTGTTATGTATATGTAGTAAAGATTTATTGCAAAGCAGTATGTACATGCAACAAATTTATAAGATTCAAAGTAGTATGTGTAGTATATGTAACTGAACATGAATTATGTAGTAAGTAGTTTGTAGTATGTATCTGTAGCAATGAAACAATGAAGTATAGAAGTATGTAACTGTAGTTTTATAATTCTGACTTTGTAGTTGTAGTTTGCAATAGTATAAGCAGTATGTAACATGTAACATTATTATTTTGTAAATCTAACAGGATAAACGAGAGAATTGCATGAAAAGAAATTGAATATTGAGTAAATATAATGCGAAGGTCAAATTTGACCTTCGCATTTTTGTAGGGATATATATTTTTGATACTTAAAAGTTTGGTTAAGGTGTCAAAACTATATAGTTGAACTTTTGCATACAATATATAGTTATGAATGCATCAACGTAATCTATATATTGTATGTAAATTTAGTGAAACTTAGTTTTGACGCCTTAACCAAGTTTATGATGTTTTGGTACTGTTCTTATTAGCACGTAGGCGCTCTGTTTCTCTTAGGATTTTCTTACGAAGACGAATGCTGTCCGGTGTGATTTCAACCAGTTCATCATCAGCAATGAACTCAAGGGCTTCTTCAAGAGAAAAGATTTTTGGTGGTGCCAGCTTGACAGCGTCGTCGTTACCAGATGATCTTGTATTGGTTAATTTCTTATTTTTGGTAGGGTTAACGGACATATCATCTTTACGTGAATTGATGCCAATGATCATACCTTCATAGACTTCTGTCCCGGTATGAATGATCATGGTAGCACGATCGGATAAGTTGTTAAGAGCGTAAGGGGTTGCAATACCTTGCTCACCTGAAACAAGAACACCATTATTTCTGCTTGGAATCTCACCTTTGTGACGCTCAAATCCTTCGAAGGAGCGAACGATCGTAGCTTCACCTCTAGAATCAGTAATCATTTCAGAACGAAAACCAAGTAAACCTCGTGTAGGCGCTACATATTCGATCTTGGTGAAACCATTTTCGGAGATCATATTCTCCATAGTACCTTTTCGATTATTTAGAGAGGAAATGGCCATGCCCACGTAAGAATCAGGTAAAGTAATTAAGACACGTTCTATAGGCTCGACGGTCTTTCCATCTTCCTGGTGCATGATGACTTCAGGCTTTGAAACACTTAGCTCATAGCCTTCACGTCTCATATTTTCTATCAATATAGACAAGTGTAACTCGCCTCGTCCGGAGACTTTATAACCCTCAAGGCCGCCTAGATCTTCTACTTTTAGGCCGACATTCACTTGAAGTTCTTTTTCCAGACGGTCTCTAATATGTCTTGTGGTTACGAATTTACCAATACGACCGGCGAAAGGAGAACTGTTAACCAAGAAGTTCATAGATAGCGTCGGTTCTTCAATATGAATCATTTCCATACCTTGTACATTATAGATATCACAAAGGGTCTCGCCGATGGATAGATCTGCAATACCGGCAACAACAGCAATATCGCCACTAAACAGCTCATCTTTTGGTGTTTGTTTAAGACCCTCATAGCAGAAAAGTTTTAGAACCTTACCAGTAGCAACACTAGCATCTCTTTTTGTAATCGCGACCTGTTGGCCGGCTTTAACAGTCCCTTTTGTAATACGTCCAATACCAAGTCTTCCGATATAATCATCATAACCAAGAGCGGATATTTGCATTTGTAACGGATCTTCATCGAAGTCAGGATAAGCATCCACATGTTTGATGATGGTTTCAAAAAGAGGCGTCATATCGCTACTTTCTTCACCCATCTCATTAATGGCATAGCCATCCCTTGCAGCACCATAGAGCACAGGGAAGTCCAATTGTTCATCGGTTGCATCAAGATCAATGAAAAGGTCAAAGGTCATATCCACAACTTCTTCCGCTCGTTCATCTTTTTTGTCGATTTTATTAATAAAAAGGATGGGCCTTAGATTCATTTCCAAAGACTTTTGAAGTACGAATCGTGTTTGTGGCATTGGGCCTTCACTGGAGTCAACCAGCAAGATAACCGTATCCACAGTCTTCATAATACGTTCAACTTCAGAAGAAAAATCCGCATGACCGGGTGTATCTACAATATTTATTTTATAATCTTTATAACGAATTGAACAGTTTTTAGAGTAGATCGTTATGCCACGTTCTCTTTCAATGTCATTGCTATCCATAACACAATCAATGACCTCTTCATTTGCTCTAAATACACCATTTTGGTTTAAAAAAGTGTCAACCAAAGTGGATTTGCCTGCATCAACATGGGCAATAACGGCAATGTTAATGATTTTTTCTTTACTCATAAAATCCTACTTTCTAAATAACTATATACGTCGTAATTTATTCTTAGTATCCAATCATATAGTTTAACCGCCAATCGGTCAAAAAGCAAGTTTATTATGCCCTAAAAGGAAAAAAATGGCATAACCAATAAAAAAAATCATTATAGGGAAGGGTTATTGGACATAATAAATGTTTACGAACGCACCATAGTTTTTTATATACAGATTACGTTACTGTTCAGAGCTTAGCTTGAACTAAATAAGTCGATGGTTTAGACTGATCCGTGTCAAAACCATCGACTTTTCTTCATCCAAATGCTTTTGATACTCTGTCGAATATATTTGTTTCTTCTTTTTGCCGCATCATAACTAACATGCTCATGTATTGGAAGAGATAATCGATGCTCTCTTGACGCCAAAATGACATAGCCTGCGCCTGTTTCCTTTTATAACTTCGAAGCAATCTTTCGGCTTCATTGTTTGTTGTGGGGACTTTGCGATTATATTCTTCTGTTGCCTTTTGAAGAATCATGTCATATCTACCTTCGAACTCAGATTTTTTCTTCGGAGCGCATTCTCTTTCGGGTGGAAGTTCATTCCTGTAATGGATTATTTCACGTATAAAGGAGCGTGTCCAGCAAAGTTGGTCACTTACAAGTTGGTGAAAGTCCAACCTGCGTAATCGCCAAGGAGCGCAGTAGATATATGACCATGTATGGTTGAGAAGCGATGCATGAAGCGTCATGAAAATGTACCCAAGTGGTTCTATTAAAGGTACAGACCGTAACATAAAGTGAATTCTGCAGCACTGTTATAAGACCTCGAAAGAGGACAAAGAGACTGATGAGCTAATTCCTAGGTAGCGAAATCCATGGAAGCCAAAGTAGAACTTGGAGCCTTTGGTGAAGAAGTCTCCGGTATATGGGGAGCGGAATGTAGTGAATGTTAGAGGCCGGAACTGGAGAGGTCCCAACCGACACACAATATAAGTGTAACGAGAAAACCTATAAGCAAAAGTGAAATGGTGGGCTGTCGGAAGGCAGTCGGAGGGGAACATATTACTGTTGACGGTGCAGACAACAAAACTGTATCAGAGGGAAGGTTCCCTACTTAGTTCAAGTTTTCCAAGGAGGTACGAGTGAATGAATGTCAATAAGACTAATAACACCAAAGAAAAAGTTCAACAACTCCAAAGAAAACTATACCAATCAGTCAAGATGAATAGTGGGAGGCGATATCACGCATTATACGATAAGATATATGGAAAAGATGTACTTTATCAAGGATAGCAACAAGTAAGAGAAAACAAAGTAAGTGCAGGAATCAATAAGCAAACCATAGAGGACATTGAATTCTATGGTTTGGAGAAACTGATTGCAGAGATTCAAGAATACTATACATGGAGTGGAATTGGTAATGATTAAGTTCGTATAATAGTGTGAAAAAAAGTAGCCCAAAAGGTAGGGACTAACAAAAAGGTCTCTACCTTTTTTGTACTTTATAAAAAACAATGAACCGTACATTCTCTCCTGTCTATAAACCCAGGCATAATAATAGAGACACCATAAATGGAGTCTCTATTATTATGCGCCAACAATTAATTTTAATGCAGTCAAGGGGACTTGAACCCCTACCCAAATAATATGGACTAGATCCTTAGTCTAGCGCGTATGCCAATTCCGCCACAACTGCATGAATCCTATTTGATTCACGAATTTTATTCTATCATATGTTAGAAGATAGTGTCAATAGATTTTGAACAGGTGGACAATAAAAATATTTTATTGGCTCTTAGAGAACGCCTGTGGTATAATATCTTGGTTCCATCAAGTGTCATAATGGATATTTTAATGATAGAAATGATTTTATACAGGAGACCAGCTATGAAAAGTCAAGAGTAAAAAAGTGGGAAAATTCATTTTTGATATCAATGCTTAATTCAAGTAAATGAGCAAGAGGGGTCATAAGCATGGAAGCAATATCGCGCGGTCTAGGTGCCTCTTTTAGAAGGGCATAGACAGATTTCTGATGCATTCAGGACTTAAAGAAGTACTGCAGCTCGGGAAAGACTTGGTTAACATAAGAAGTCGGCTGGAATTTTTAACCGTGTCCGCTGCTTAATGGTTTCCTGACGAAAACGACTAAGGGTCTTTAAATCCATGATATCTAGATCGTAGAAAGTAATGAATCTGAAAGAGTCCTGTAACATTAAAGCTTTAGCAATAATGTAGGTGTCGACTTTGTCCGTCTTAGCCTTGCGAATGTTTTTTTTCGCATTGAAGATGTGGCAAGGGCATTGAGAACAAACACATTGAAACCAGTGGCGACAAAGAATCGGAAGAGGTTGTCACCATAGTGTGCCGTTGATTCAAGACCGATGATGAGGTTGTCCATCTCGAAGGAATCGAGTTTGGAGAACAGCAGTTGGAAGCCATCACCGTCATTCGTAAATTTGAACGGCCCGATGAGTATTTCACCATCAGAAGATAGGGCTGAGGTAAAATGGTTGAGTTTAGCAATATCAATGTCAACATAAATCATGAGGTTGCACTTCCTTTTGTAAAAGCCTGATACCGTTATATCCACCAATAATTATCATCGTAGACTTGATTGAAATAAGTACTTAGGAGAAAAATTCCGACGGCAACATCCAGCTTATAAACAATTCAGATAAAGATAGTATCAATACTCTCCGATTAAGTAGTCAGGCTACAGGGAAAAATCAAAAGTCCACAGTATCTGAGTGTATTATAATCACAATATTAA
>NZ_JCBCDA010000053.1:0-6344 GCF_059865615.1 Petrocella sp.
AAGTGTTTTTAGCACATTTGCTTGTCAGTAATACTGAGAAATGGGATAATATGAACAGAGGTGAGGGCCTCTAGGGTTATAGGATTGAAAAAAAGTAGTGTCAAAAAGCTCAAAATTTCCCATAAGCAAAAACAAATATAATGAATAAAATATTCTTCTAATTGATGGAGGATGTTTGATTTGTGGCATCAAAATAATGCTTTTGGGATAATATATATCAATATGATGAGAGGGTACGTGTATTGATTATTTATACACCAAATAGGAAGAATTATGTATGAAGGTCAGATTATTAGATTTTTACGTAAAGAACGCAGAATTTCTCAAACGTTGTTAGCAAAAGATATTTGTTCAGTAAGACATTTAAGCAATATTGAGGCGGGTAGAAGTGCAGTTTCATACGAGTTAGTGGTTCAGTTCATGCATAGATTAGAGACAGATATTAGCTTATTCGTTAACAAGGATATTCAGAAATATGGACTAGATCTATTTAAGGAATTTCAAGAGCTTGAATATTTTTTTTATAATTGGGATTATATTGAGCTATATGAATCAATAAAGAGAGTGCAAAAAAAATATCACTTTGAATCATTTTTAGGGAAAAAACTAACATATTACAAGGCCATATGTATTCATGAAATTTTTGGTGATCATAAGTTAGCGAAAGAAATGTTGTTGGAAATGTTAGAGAATGATTCATATGATGAAATTAAGAAGTCTCTAAGATATTTCAAGGATCAACTCGATCTTAACATTATAAATGCTTTATGTGTCAATTTATCGTATTCAGGTTATAAATCCATTAGTCTTAAACTATTTATAGCAATTAAAGATAACTTAACAAAATACAATAGTCTAAATACTGAGTTTGGGATTAAGACTCTATATAATATCATTAAGTTACAATATGATACTCATGAATTTGAAAAGTCATTAGAAGCAGCAAAAGAATGTGTGGCCATTTGTGAAAAGAATAAGCAGTATAGATTGTTGCCAGATGTGTATCATTATTATGCATTAGCAAAGAAGAACCTAGAGCATATGGATTATGAGATATACTACAAAAAGAGCCTATACTTGTTGAAAATTTTTAACTATAGTGTCAAAGTTAATTATTTAATGGATTCAAACAAAGATGAAGTTAATTTGGACCTAGATGAAGATATTTTTAAACCGGAAGTATAGTTCTATTTTTATAAGTTGTTTTTTATATTATCATTTCCTTAGAAGGGAGGATAATATGAATATTTTAAAGAGTATTCTAATATCAATGCTTATTGTCAAAATGAGTTTAAGTATTGAATTAGAAGTCAATAGACCAAATGAAGTTATTTTAGAAAAAAATGTTAATCCAGTAACAACAGAATTACCACATGAATGGTAACTTGAAGATGAGAAAAAAATATACCAGTATGGCACTGAACAATTACTCATAAATTCAGTCACCCTGTTTGCAATATATATTATTGCAATTAGCATAGAAGCTTGGGTAATTACAGTATTGTGGCTAATTTGATTTTTACCAATTAGAGCAGTTATAGGTGGGTAGCATGTCGATACACCATTTAGGTGCAATGTGCTTAGTTTGGTAGTTTATCTTATACTTAGTAGTCGTAATATATTTGTTAAAAACAGTTATCACCTACAAAATCATAGAAGATCAAATTGCTGGAAACACATATTAAAAAAATGACTATTATAATGTTGGTTAAGGCGTTAAAACTATATAGTTGAACTTTCACCTACCATATGTAGTTATGAAAGTATCAACGTAATCTACATATGGTAGGCGAATTTAGTGAAACTTAGTTTTGACCCTTTAACCAATGTTCAAATTGTGCAGAATACAGGAGGATAAAATGAAAAAAAGAATTTTAGCTTTAGTAATAATTATGTGTGTAATTTTTTCGGGATCAAGTCTAAATCATATGGATAAAACTGAGAAGAAAACTGTCTCAGATTTATCTGAGACAATAAAATTAGATTATAAGAGTCTAAAAAAGGTAGATGACCCATCTGAATCAGATATACTTATATTGAACAAAAATCAGATTTTGCAGAAAGAAGTTGCCGAAGAAGTAAAAAATAGCTATAAATCCGGTAAACGTATCATCATTCTTTCGGACAAACCAATTAAAAAGGAAATCATTGAATCATTAGGCATCGAAATGAATGAGTTCGATAATGAAAATTATAAAAATGATTCGGAAAAGCAAATAAAAAAAATAACAGAGGAAGTGGAGATAGTTGATTTAACTGAATATCCAATGGTTGGTACTCTAATATATCATGATAAGAATAGAGAGATATATACAGAGCTATATGCTGAAGAAATAACTTCTGAAGAAATCATAGAGGTTGTTGAATATTGTTCTGAATACAATTATATTACAATGGATTATGAGGGTGATAAGGGGTTGCTTGATCAAATATTAAATGCCTCAGTGGCAGAAGCAGCTGACTGGAAAAATATTTTAGTTCGAGCAAAAACATACTCAATACCAAGAGGGGCACTTTCAACTTCAATAACATTAGATAAAGACAATGATAATCCAAATAGTAACGGCCAATATCGATTTAATGTAAAATATAAGCTTGACATTGATACAGGTTCTAATTATTCTACAAATGGGGTTGTACTTAGGGCAAACGGAGAGAATTATTCCATAATAGCTGATTATGGCCCTAATCCGGGAACTTACTCATCTGGATCTGGATCTGTAGGAGTGAGTTTAGGTTGGGGCATATTCACTTTCTCATTTGATCCTAAAACTAGAGTTAAGATTATAAAAACTGGTGGTGGATACGGTAGTGCGTATACTAAAATGGAAACATATCCTGTTTCATTTTTTGGTACTAGAACATTTGCAGATCAACTTCATAGTGAAGTTCATATTAATGCATATCATAACGGACCGCATGGTGAATCATATTATGGTGCCGGTGATTTTGCAGTAACAACATATCAGTATTCTGCGGGCACACAAATTAATCGTATTATATATAGAGGTAACCAAGGGGTGGCGGGTAATTAATGAAAAAATCAGTAATTTTATTCCTTGTAGTTAGTGTGATTTTTTACGGAATATTCTATTCTTATTTACATAACGACCTGCAAAAACTACTATATATCAAAGGTATTCTAGATGAAAATATAGTTGATATTATTTATGTTGATAAAGGAGCGATTGTTCTCTGTGAAAACAACAGTGATAAAAATATAATACTTATAGCAATGGTATTTCGCCAGAACCTTATGGGTTATAGATATGATTATTCTGAACAAAGCAGTTTGAATTCTCAGGATAGTGGAATCAATGTATTAAGTATCATGGTTAATTCCAATAGTGATTTTTTATATTATGGTTGGGTGAACAATGGCAGTGAAAACTTAAATCTAATTATTGATGATAGAAACATTCTTCGTCAGGAATTAATACATGGATTATATTCATCATATTGGTGGCATATTGGTCAGCAAGCTCGGGTTAAAATAGAATCAAAAATGAATTAGTTCTTCGAGAGCAGTGTGTTTTTAATTTTTATGTTTAAAAGAAATAGACCAGAATAATTTTCTTGATAATTTAGAGAAATTATGGAGTGTAAAGTGGTTGTACAGCGGAAGAAAGTGTCATAATGAGTTTAAGTATTGAATTAGAAGTCAATGGACTAAATGAAGTTATTTTAGAAAAAAATGTTAATCCAATAACAACAGAATTACCACATGAATGGTAACTTGAAGATGAGAAAGAAATATACCAGTATGGCACTGAACAATTACTCATAAATTCAGTCACCCTGTTTGCAATATATATTATTGCAATTAGCATAGAAGCTTGGGTAATTACATGTTAACTTCCAGAAATTTTACGACTAAAGCACCTGCGAGTGACACGATACTCCCCCTTGTAGGTGCTTGTTAACCGTTAAATATAATCAAGCACATCTGGATTATGAATTAATTCGATAACATCCTCCAATGATTTTTCGCTCTTTTGGTACGCATCATACAATGCCTCTTTTACCTTCTCCGCATTTTGTTCTGGATCACCTTCATCCAAAATCTTTTTTCCCTTCAATGTATTGCAAGATTTCTTCGTAGCTTCTTAGGCTTTCAGCGATTGCCTTCAGTAGTTCCTCGCTTTGAATCATTTTTTGTTTTTGGTGCAGTTCTTCTAGTTCTGCTGTCAGCTTATCGTACTGTTCTCGATTTCGACTAATGGCTTTTTCTACTTTTTCGATCTTTTGTTCTAATCCTTCTTTACTGATATTTCTTCACATTTACTTTCTTCCTTTCAAAACTTCACTGATATAATTCGCTTTGTGTTTTACGTGTGTCGGATCAATATTAAACGCGCTGAGTATCACCTTTTGTGTCTTTGTCACTGCATGATCCAAGCGATATACATGATCCAATTGCCTTATCATTTCTATTTTCTCTAGTTCTCTAATCGCCGCCGGAACTGTAAGATAATTAGGTTTTTTTATCAACTCTTTCGCCTTGTTCTTTAATGCCGTATAGATTTTGCATCGAATAATCAATGCAATGAAATCGATAAATATTTTTGTAGATGCAGCTTCTTCTGATGCCACTCGCAAGCTTTTATTGCCTAAATATGATTTGTCTGCCCGAAATACTTTTTCTGATACATCTCTATTTTTATATAATCCGATTGCCTCTTTGGCGTCCATCTTTTCTGACGAAATGATGGCAAAGTATCCACATAAATCAAGTTCTTCACGAATCACCTTTAGATTAGGTTCCCCATAAACAAAGTGTCCTGTCTCTTTATTATAATGCATGTGAAAATATTTATGAAACATAGGTCCAAAACTATGCTCGGTATCCTGATATCTTACAAGATATTTCTGCATTTCCCTTATGTTTTCTTCCAGTCTTGAGCGTTCCCCAGCAGCTTTTCCTGCACTATAAAAGATATGAACATATCTTTTTTTCGTGTCGGCTGGATATACAAATGTGTGAACAGTCTTACCATACACACCAAACTCTGCGATCTGATTAATCCAATCATTCTCGAAAGTTCCCTTACATTTTCTTACCTGTTCCCTGATAAATTCCTTGTATCCTTTTACCATAATGATAAATCCAAAACCGTTACTATCCATATATTTCAGGTTATCTTTACTGAAATATCCACGATCAAGGATAAAACCTATATTCCGATAGCCATAGCCCTTAACTTTCTCAACCATAAATTGCAACTGTGATACATCATTAATACTCCCTGGATATTTTTCATACATCAACGGCTCACTATTATTCAGATCATAACCTACAGCATAATTGAATATAGCTGAGCCCGTATCTACTTTTGCCGCACCATACTCAACCATACTGATATTTCCAGCCTCGCAATTCTTATTCGTCGAATCGTATGAAATATAGATCCGTTCCCTGTGATTTCGTTCCCCGTTCCAACAATCTAGAAAGCTCTGTCTTTGATTTTCACTTGTATTTCGCAAAAAATCCGAAATGGTTGAATCACTGTAGACCTTCATTTCCGGTGTAAAAAGGGGATGGTTATAAGCGTAGTCCGGATAATACTGAGCAGCATTATTTTCTGTAATAAGTGAATAAGTAGCAAAATCCAGTATCATACCAGCAGCTTTATTTCCAAAAATATCCTCAAGCTTTTTATCAAGTCCTGCCTCTTTTATCGTTTCGTTAATGACCATATATGCGCCCACTTTAAGACAACTGCTTCGACAATCATCCCCTCGTTCTTCTGGAATATCAACTTCTGGAAAATATTTTTTAAAGTTTTCATTTGGCCTCATTTTAGTTTCATCATCATCAGACAACTTACCAATGGTGGCCCTTTTTACCGTTGTATACTGCTTAGTAGGATCATAAATTCGATCATATTCATAATAAACATACGTTGCATTTCCTTTGTTGCGAAACGTGATTTTCCCTTTATTTTCTGGTACATCCACTAGGTAACTAAGATACATAATCATCACCTCTTTTTAGTTTTATTTACGACTAAAAAGAGTATACCAAAAAACCTGCACTTTTGCAATAGGAAATGCAGGTTTTTCCTGTATTTTCAAGGTTTTTATTCGAATTTCATTTTTGCTTTTCCCTTTAGTTGCACCTTATTTGGAAGTTCAGAAACTTTGAACAGGGATAGAGAATGCGTTCATAAACCAGTAATTTCAAGATATTGTTTAAAGGAATACTCGAAGAAAGTCCTCGCTCTCTGTTAATCATAAATGTATGAATACCAAGAGAATGATAGATTTTACTAAGGATTGAGAAACCAATGTTTTTAATATCATTAGTATTAACGTCAAGTTTTTCATTCATATCTAAAATCAGT
>NZ_JCBCDA010000091.1:0-21853 GCF_059865615.1 Petrocella sp.
ATCACCCATAGTATTTTTTAAAACCAGCTTTAAGGTGGTCTTATTTGTGTATCCAATATTACCAATTTCATTATAAAATACTGATATCAGATTTATTGCATAAATACGCATGTTTTATTCATGACTTTCCGAGAGTACTCATACTATATATAACTTTTGTACTTTTATGTAAGATGAATAATATCTATAAAAAGTATTCTGGACCAAAACGAAGCACTGAAACTCTGCCGCATTAGTTCAACCATTTGTGTGAAAATTAGAAAGAAAAAATGAGCGAGTAAGTTGCTTATTGATGGACAATACTTTACTTGTAAGTAAAATGATAATTTGTGTCATATTAAACTAAAAAAGCATTTAAATCTAAATACTAATGAACAAATTAAATTTAGTAATTACAGTCTCAATACATGTTATTTAGCTATACCTTAATGGGATAACTAAGGAACTATAATTATCCCCTCTTTCTCAATATTTCTCTTAGTTTCAAATCCCTATTTTTGAAAATTAACACTTCATCTTTGTTACCCTTTGATTTCTCATGTCTGCAATACACTGTTAAATAAATCTTGAAAATTCAGGTTTCAGTGTCTAATCAATCTGCCAATTTAAAACTGTACCCTCCAGACCAAACCAAATTCTCGCCTGCTTTTAAGACCAAAGTGTTGCCATTAATCAGATTAAAATATGATTTACCATAATAAGTTGTAAATGCTTCAGCTTTGTCCGCTGCAATATAATTAAACGATGATAATAAGCCATCAGAATTAATCCAAGCTTTTAGTAAAAACTGATGAGTAATACCTGATAACTCAAAAGATATCACTTTATTTTCACTATTTTTTACACCAGAATCACTTGCCATACCCAAACTTTTTGTTATCGATCTTCCATCTTCATATAAATACTTTATTTCATTATCAAATATATTATTTTGGGTCTGTAATCCATAATATCTTAATATCTCAAGATCATGAATCGCCACAATCTGTACTTTAATATCTACTTGATTTTCATAAATAGTATAGGTAACTGTTTCTTCAATCACATAATCGTTTATATTAAATCCCTTTATTTCATTTTTTAAAACTATGCTAATTATATCTGCTTCGCCATTTGTTTTTTTTTTAATTTCTTTTCCATCCGCATATATGGCTATCATTTTTGTAAATGCTGTTGCATTTCCAGTCACATCACCATTAGATCCATGCCATCCACCCGTGAAGATTTCTTTGTTTGTATTTTTCTCTGTTCCAATATACTTAACTGTATATGGTCCAACCCAATCTGTACACGATTCGATAGCAATTTGATTTTCTACACCAACTAATTCAATTTTTTTAATAGAAAAAATATCATTGATTCCACATTGACCAAATGACAAAGATAATGTAAAGTTACTCAAGTCAGCTTCAACATTCAAATCATCTTTATAGCTATAGTTAAGCTTACTTCTTTTAATTTTACTCTCTTCTACAAATAACTCACTGGGTACCATATTAGTATGTTCAACTTCATTATTTGTATTTATTTGGCTACTTTCAATCTTACTTATTTCCATTTCCGTTTTATTTTGCTTAACCTCATTATAAATTGTCCTCAAACTGACAAAAGAAGTTGAAATTGTCAATATAATTATAATAAAAAAAACTTTCATTTTCATTTTTTGTAATTCCTTTCAATTATATAGGCATTTATGAGAAAACAAAAAATATTACTGCTCACAAAATTATAACAAAATTAAAATGTCTAAAAATGAATTTAATAAACCTACTAATGAAGTTAAATGGCTATTTACATATAATCAGCTTTCTTTAACAGGTGAGATTTTATTTCGTATTATTCAACTGTTTTTGAAACTAATAACACCTATAACTTGTGTCATTGAGTGGATTACTTAACTTGTATGCATTTTTATAATCTTGCGATTCACCACATCGCTAACTATGAATGAATCTACAGAATTAAATATAACAAAGCTATTTAGTTGTATACTTAAATGGAATAATTCAAAACAGAATTATCCCCAAGCATCTTACATTTGACTATATTTTATTTTCTACTCAAAGAATTTTTCTTAGAATCGAATCCCTATTTTTGATATATCGCATACTTATACTATCATTAATTTTATTAATGTCAATACAAATATATCAAACGACATCGTAAAATACACAAACGACATTAATCGTCTTAATTTTTTAATATAATCATTTATTTTATACTTATTACCTGATTTGCTTATATCTTCAGACTCAGCAGCTTCAGCCTCAGCCTCAGAATGCTTGCTTAATAGTGCTTAATAGTGTTTTATCAAGGTGGTTGAAAATATCAATAACTGATTTTGATGTATTGGCCTCGCGTAAAAATGCAAGCATTAGACTGGTATCCACAAAGTGGATTGTAAGCAGACATTTACCACCTTTTGTTCCAATCACCGAATCCATCTGGACAATTGCTATATCGGGATTTTTATTAACAAATGTTCCAAACGATTCATAGTTGCGACCGATGCGACATCCTTTTTCCACCTTGAATTCCGGTTTTTTATAACGCTCACGAAATTTTACTTTTCGAGGCAGATCAATATTTCTTACATCAAAGAGACAGGCATCAATGTAGTTGTAAATGGTTTTTTCGCTACACATCAATTAGTTCTCATGGGTTACATAAATTTGATGGATTGATTGACCCTGATGAACTAATGGAGAAATGATTTTATTCAACCTAGAGATTTCGTCTTCTGATATGCACAAACCACTCCTTGCCGCTGAAATCGATTCATGGGCTTTGATATGTGCATGCTCAGCATCATATATATTTTTTAAAAGAGAGCATTTTCCCCTCGTATCGCACCCATTACAAACATAGGGAACGCGAAAACGTGCAGTACAGATTTCATGAATAAAATCTGAGCAGTTATCATTACATAACTGACAAAGTTTACAGTAGGTGATTGACTTCTTCGTACAGCTTTTCCTACAAACTTCTTTACGTCTGCAATTGAAACGATTTTTACAAGAATTATAAGGATAACCTGGATGTCCGGTAGCTTTTTGAGCGCTATACTTGCGAACTTCTCTAGATATCGTGGTTGGATTTTTTCCTAACCTGCGGCCGATTTCTTTAAAGGAAAGACTTTCTTTCAAATATTTTTGCAGTTCAAGTCTTTCTTCATAGGTAAAAAATTTAGACATATATCCTCCGTTCTACCGCCAACTCTTTTAGGATATATGATTTGTACTAACATGAATACAAAAAAGACTGGATGATTACCAATCTTTTTGTAAGCTAGGACGCAACCACCTAGTCATATATATTAAACAAAGTAATAACCTCAATCTGATATCGGAACGGTTGCATTTCGATTTGCAATTGAGGCCTCAGAATGATTTCACCACAAAACCGACAAAGAGGTTCCTGGAACTTTATGTATGACAGGTTCATAATAAAGTAAGCGTCATGCTTGATACTTCCTCAAGACTTAGGACAGCTTATCTTCTAAAAGAAAAGTTATATGACTTTGTAGATTCTCCAGATAAGAATACAGCATTAAAACGTCTTAAGGAATGGTATATTTGTAGCAACACAGAATGAACCTGAGTCAATAATGTGTATGAATACCATTATTAACTGGCAAAAGTATTCTTAATTCCTTCACTTGTCCTTATAAAAATAGTTATACAGAAGGCGTTAACAACTAGATTAAGGTTCTTAAAGAAATGCAGAAGGTATGCGTAATTTCAATAGGTTTAAAAAGCGTATACTTCATATGATGAGCTAAAGACAACCAATAATACCATGTAAGCCAACACCGACCATGAAGTTCCTGGAACTGTGTGTGTGACTTAAGCAAGACAACAGGAGCTGTCCGCCGACTTTTGGTGCAGGACGCACCAACCGGAGGCCGTAGTCATACATACAGTGGAGGGGTTTTCATGGGACCTCTCATACAACATAAAAAAGCTAGAACAACATGTTGCCATGTCAGCTCTAACTTTTACGAACGAAACACCCCTGCTCGTTCTTTTTGTTTCCACCCCCGGAAACGTCTAGGTTATACACCTATCTTTATCTTTTTGGACCTTTTAATTCATTCCGTTTTCTATCCCCAATTAAGAAAGCGGTATTTCAATTGCGCAACGTATTAATCCAACTTGTTCTTACATGAAAAGAAGCTTCCCTCATATAGATTGCCTGTGATTGTTTTACCATTCAACAAAACTAGGTTTTATAGTTTTTGAATCTAAAACTTCAGCCCTTTCGGTCAGCCAACTGTTTAAGGTGTTGTATGATCCATCGTTCTCGCATTCTTACCTGTAACATGTCATAGCATTGAACATCCTACTTTTATATGTGATATCCATCATATGTCTAGCTCACAAGGTCCTAAGATGTATTATATCATGGAGTTGTGATAATTACTAGTTTTTTTGTTAATTCATCCCGTTTATTGTGATTATTATCATAAAGCGCTTTTTGTGAATATTATTACCAATTATACCTTTTGAGGTATTAATTATTCGCTCAAATTATCTATTATACATTTTACGCTTTGGCACCATAGATCTTATAATATGCATCTATGCTACTTTTGATCGTATCATCAATATAAACTCTGCCATCAATGGCTCTGTTATGTAAGTAGCCCACCACTTCCTCCATGGTGACAATGGCGCAAGTCTCAATACTAAATGCATCCGCTAGTTCTTTAAGAGCAGATTGTTCGCCTCTGCCTTTTTCCATACGATCTACGGATATAATCAACCCAAGAACATTCACGTTGGCTACTGATTTTAGTAGCGGCATGGTCTCATAGATAGAAGTTCCGGCTGTTGTCACATCTTCAATGATGATAATCTTATCACCATCTTGTAATTTGGCACCCAGGAAACCACCCACATCTCCGTGATCTTTTTGCTCTTTACGATTGGAGCAATAGGCAACATCAGCGCCATAGGATTTGGACAATGAAACAGATGTGGTTACACTAAGGGGTATGCCTTTATAAGCTGGCCCATAAAGTATCTGAAAATCTGTCCCAAAATTCTCCTTGATTGCTTTAGCATAATAATCCCCAAGTAGACTTAACTGTCTACCCGATCTGTAATTACCTGCATTGATAAAAAATGGTGTTTTTCTTCCACTCTTCGTTGTAAAATCCCCAAATGTCAGAACCTCACTGTCTACCATAAACTCTATAAATTCTTTTTTATATTGATCCATATTTTCTTCCCTTCAATGATAAGTAAAAATATCGCCTTGTTAATTTATTATCAATTTACAATGCCTACAATATCATTTATATTTTCTATTCCCTTATTTTGCATGAAAATCAACATTTCGTCAAGTATTTTCATGGTGGCACAAGGGTCTAATAGATTTGCAGTACCAACGGCTATGCCGGTGGCGCCTGCCATCATAAATTCGATGGCATCCTCACCTGTCATAATACCACCCATGCCAATAATAGGCAACCTAATGGTACTTGCCACTTGATACACCATCCTGATTGCTACCGGTTTAATGGCCGGACCGGACAAACCGCCTTGCTTTGTCGATAAAATAAATTGCCGTTTATGGATATCAATGCGACTGCCAATAAGAGTATTAATAAGAGAAACAGCATCTGCGCCCCCCGCCTCAACCGCTCTTGCGATCTCCGTAATATCTGTAACATTAGGACTAAGCTTGACAATCAGCGGCTGCTTCGCCACTTTTTTTACCGCTTCTGTAACTTTCATTGCCATATTAGCATCTATACCAAAAGCTACGCCGCCTTCTTTTATATTCGGACAGGAAATATTCAGTTCCAAAAAGTCCACATCCGCTGTAGCCAGTCGACTGGCCACGGCCACATATTCCTCAATGGTTCTTCCTGCCAGATTCACGGCAATCTTTGTATCAAATTGTCTCAAAAAAGGGATGTCTTCGGCTATAAAAACTTCAACACCGGGATTTTGTAAACCTACTGCATTAATCATACCACCATAAGTTTCTACAATTCTTGGCGCTGGATTGCCCATCCATGGTACATTGGCTACGCCTTTTACCACTACGCATCCAATCTTGTTTATATCAACATAGGGCTCATACTCTCTACCGGAACCAAACGTACCGGAAGCGGTCATAATAGGGTTTTTTAGTTCAACGCCTGCAATGTTTATACCCAAATTCATTAGAATAGCACCTCCTTAGCATCAAAAACAGGGCCGTCTTTACATACCTTTTTATACGTAAATCCAAGTTCTGTATCTGCTACAATTTTGGTCACACAACCTACACAACCGCCGAAGCCACATCCCATACGTTCTTCTAAGGAAAGCTGTGCCGAAAGGTTGTTCTTACTTGCATAAGCCTTTACACCTTTTAGCATGGGTGTAGGGCCACAAGCATATATAGTGCCTTGCAGACCCTTTTCTTCAATAAGTGCCACCACATGGCCTTTAAAGCCAGTTGAACCATCATCTGTTGTAATAAAAATCTCGCCGTATTTTTCCAAACGTTCTATCAAATAGGGGCTAGATCTAAAACCAACAACAATGGTTTTCTTACCTTTTAACTCTTTAGCCAGTTGCACAAGAGGTGGTGTGCCTACACCACCACCGATGATCAAAACATCTTCTTCATGATCTGGGTCAAACCTAAATCCATTGCCAAGTGGCCCTAACACTTCAATCTGCTCGCCTGCCACATAAGAGGCAAACTCGGCCGTACCATCGCCCAGAATCGCATATACAAGGTGTAGACGCCCCCCTTCCCTATCAATCTCGCATATGCTAATAGGTCTTGGCAATAACCGTCCTTTATGATGACAATAAAGGTTTACAAATTGGCCCGCCTTTGCCTCCATAGCTATGGATGCACAATCTAGAACCATTTCATATACTTGGTCAATTAAATGAATGTTTTTTATAATTTTACAGCTGATCTTATTTTTATAGCTTGTTTGGCACATATAGTTCTCCCATATTATAGATTGACATGGTCGCTTCATTCATATCAGCGCATATGATATCCAACATACCTTGAGCTGTATCAAGAGATGTTAATACCGGTACGGTGGCCTCTATAGCTGCTCTACGTATTCTAAATCCATCCCTCGTTACATCATTGGCCTTTGTTGGCGTGTTAATAACTACATCAATAAGACCGCTTCTGATTAGGTCCAAGATATTAGGAACGCCTTCATTTATTTTCTTTGCAATCTGAGCATCCATGCCATTTTCCTTAAGGACTCTGGCGGTCCCTTCTGTTGCGATAAATCGGTACCCCATTTCAACAAACTTTTTAGCCATGGGTATGAATTCCTTTTGATCAATTGATTTAACAGTGGCTAGAATATTGCCTTTTGGCTTGATAATACCCATACCTGATCCAACAAATCCTTTGTATAATGCTTCTTCGAAAGTTTTCCCAACACCAAGGACCTCGCCTGTGGACCTCATTTCTGGCCCTAGTGAAACCTCAACATCCGGTAGCTTTTGGGTTGAAAACACCGGCACTTTGATGGCTACAAGGTCCGCTTCTCTGTATATGCCAGTACCAAATCCCATATCCACGAGCTTTTCCCCTAGCATCGCTCTCGTTGCCAATTCAATCATGGGAACACCAGTCACCTTGCTTATATAGGGTACTGTTCTTGAAGATCTAGGATTCACTTCAATGATATATAGCACGTCTTCAAATTCAATGTACTGGATGTTAATCATACCCACTACTTGAAGGGCAATGGCTATTTTCTCTGTCTGTATCAGAATTTGTTGCTTTAATTCATCTGATAGGCTTCTTGGTGGGTAAATGGATATACTGTCACCTGAATGTACGCCGGCGCGTTCCAAGTGTTCCATAATACCGGGTATTAAGATACTTTCACCATCACAGATGGCATCCACTTCAATTTCTTTACCCGTTAAATACCGGTCAATAAGAACCGGGTTCTTGTGATCTCTTTCAAAAGCCGGCCCAAGATAATTTTTTAGCTCTACATCATTGTATGTAATTTCCATACCTTGCCCCCCAAGAACATAAGATGGGCGAACAAGTACGGGGTAACCTAAGTGTTCCGCTACTGTAAGACCTTCCTCTATTGACCAAACGGCTTTTCCTTTAGGTCTTTCTACCTCAAGCTTTTCCATGAGTTCATCAAATTTTTCTCTGTCTTCAGCTTCATCTATTTGTTTTGGCTTTGTTCCAAGAATCGGTACCTCCATCTGGTCTAGGAAGCCAGCTAATTTGATGGCTGTTTGTCCACCAAATTGTAGGATCACCCCATCCGGTTTTTCTTTTTCGATGATATTCAGCACATCTTCTTCTGTTAAAGGCTCAAAGTATAACTTGTCTGCCGTATCAAAGTCCGTACTCACTGTTTCAGGGTTGTTATTGGCGATAATGGTTTCTATACCCGCTTTTTTAAGGGCTAAGATTGAGTGGACTGAACAATAATCAAATTCTATGCCTTGTCCTATGCGTATGGGACCCGCCCCTATAACTAAAACTTTTTTACGATCTGATACCGCCACTTCATCGACTTCATCATACGTCGAGTAATAGTAAGGTGATACAGCTTCGAATTCGCCTCCACAGGTATCCACCATCTTAAAGACCGCTTCTATATGATAGGCTTTTCTTAGGTTTAAGACTTCAATCGGCATACATCCAACAAAATCAGCGATGGCTTTATCTGAGAAGCCTTTGATTTTTAACCATTTCATGTACTCCCGATCGATCTGGTCAATACTCATGCCTCTCAACTTTTCTTCTTCATCTACGATGTTCTTGATTTTATTGACAAAATAAATGTCCATACCTGTAATCTTACAGATCTTATCCATTCTATAGCCACGACGGATTAACTCAGCTAAATCAAATAACCGCTCATCATCCGGTACTTGCACTCTTTTTTTTAACTCATCCATATCTCTGGAGGCCGCTTTTTTATGGTATAGGCTATATTGGCTAATCTCCAAAGACCGCACCGCTTTAAGTAGAGCCGCTTCAAAATTATTGCCAATAGCCATAACTTCCCCTGTAGCCATCATCTTAGTACCCAGCGTCTTCTTAGCTCTTCTAAATTTATCAAAAGGCCATTTTGGTATTTTGATGACACAATAATCTAATGTCGGCTCAAAACAAGCTTGTGTTTTTTTCGTAACGGCATTTTGAATTTCGTCTAATCTGTAGCCAAGTGCTAGTTTTGCTGATACTTTTGCAATCGGATAACCTGTTGCTTTTGAAGCCAATGCTGAGGAACGACTCACCCTTGGATTGATCTCTATAATGGCGTATTCAAAGCTTTCAGGATGAAGGGCCAGTTGTACATTACAACCCCCGACAATACCAACTTCATTTATAATATCCAAGGAAGCTTTTCTAAGCATCTGATATTCTACATCGGATAGGGTCTGGGAGGGTGCAACAACAATACTATCTCCAGTATGAACACCTACTGGGTCGATGTTTTCCATATTACATACGGTAATGGCATTACCTGCACAATCACGCATGACTTCATACTCAATCTCTTTCCATCCCTTAATGGATTTTTCAAGAAGTACTTGACCGACCCGAGACAGTTGAAGACCTGATGCTAGAATCTGCTTTAATTCTTCTCGGTCTTCTGCAATACCACCACCGGATCCACCTAGGGTATATGCCGGTCTAACCACAACGGGATATCCTATATGAGATGCAAAATCCACACCTTCTTCCATGGTAGTTACGATTTTACTTTCAATAACCGGCTGACCGATTTTTTCCATTAATTTTTTGAAATCTTCTCTGTCTTCCCCTTCTTTGATTGCATCAATCTGGGTGCCTATAACTTTTACATTATATTTTTCCAAAATGCCCGCATCATGAAGCTCAACAGCTAGATTCAGTCCTGTTTGCCCGCCCATGCCTGCAATCAAACTATCCGGACGTTCCTTATCTATTACTTTTTCCAAAAAAGGCAATGTCAAGGGTTCTATGTAAACGATATCCGCTACTTCTTTGTCTGTCATAATGGTCGCAGGGTTACTATTAACAAGTACGGTAATAACCCCTTCTTCTCTAAATGCTTGGCATGCTTGTGTACCTGAATAGTCAAACTCTGCCGCCTGTCCAATGACGATTGGACCTGAGCCTATGACCAGGACTTTTTTTATAGAATTATCTTTTGGCATATTAATATCCTTTCTTATACATCACTATAGAGCTCATGGTGCCATGATTTCTATGAATTCATCAAATATGGGGTCTGTGTCATGAGGTCCGGGACAAGCTTCCGGATGAAATTGGATGCTATAGATCTGATGTTCATGATGTTTCATGCCTTCGACAGTACCATCGTTTAAATTGATGTGGGTGATTGTAACGCCTTCAGGAAGTCCATCTTCACAAACCACATAACCGTGGTTTTGAGAAGTAATCATAACCCGACCAGTGCTTAGGTCTTTTACCGGATGGTTCGCGCCCCTATGTCCAAACTTCAACTTCTCTGTATCGCCATCAAGAGCCAGTGCCAGTAATTGGTGCCCAAGACAAATCCCTGTTATCGGCTTTTTACCTATGAGTTTTTTGATCTCATGAATAACGGTCGGTACGTCTTTAGGATCACCAGGTCCATTGGATAGAAAAACACCATCCGGACTAAGAGCAAGTATCTCTTCCGCTTTTGTATGCGCGGGTACAAGGGTTATTTTACAGTTTCTATTTTTAAAAGATCTTAAAATATTGTTTTTAATACCAAAATCCATGGCTACTATATGAATACCGTCACCTTCCATCACTTTTACTTCTTTTGACGTGACTTCTTCAACCGCTTTGTCGTTATGAAAACCATTGAATTTACTAGAGATTTGACTCTGTGTTAGATCCCTTACTGTAATGATACCTTTCATGGTACCGGAATTTCTGATTATTTTTGTTAATGCCCTTGTATCAATACCTTCGATGCCTAAAATCTTATGGCGGTTTAAATACTCATCGATTTCAAATTCACAACGCCAGTTATTTGGATTGTCCGCTTTTTCTCTAACCACAAAGCCTTTTACTTTAACACCCGAGGACTCATGATCATCTAGGTTTAAACCATAATTACCAATCATAGGATATGTCATGGTTACAATCTGACCGTAATAAGATGGATCCGTTAATATTTCCTGATAGCCGGTCATGCTGGTGTTAAAAACAACCTCACCGACAGTCTCTTTCATATATCCAAAGGCTTTTCCTTCAAATACTGTTCCATTTTCTAATATGAGTTTTGCTTTCATGATAGGGTTCCTCTCTATAAAACGCGGTTAAGATCAGCTTTCATGTCCAGTGCCGCTTGACGTGAGGCTTTTGCAAAATCTTTGGCATCAAAATCCTTTTTATAAATGGGTTTTTGATAGGCTGCAATGATACCTCTTGAGGAATTTACAATCGCCCCCAAGCCATCCTTATTAAAACAACCTGCAAGATCTTCAGCTGTCGCCCCCTGTGCCCCATAGCCTGGTACCAAAAAGTATGTCTTTGGCATGATTTGACGTAACACTTTTCCTTGCTCGGAATGGGTTGCACCTACGACCGCACCAATTCTACTATATCCTGATTGTCCCATATAAGCTTCACCCCATTTTGAGACCAATCTTCCCATATACTCATACAAGTGTTCTGACCCTACCATAATGTCTTGAATTTCACCACTATTCGGATTAGATGTTTTTACCAGTATGAATAAACCTTTATCATAAACTTCGCAGTTATCCATGTAAGGTTCTATGGAATCGTACCCCAGGTACGGGTTCAATGTTATGAAATCCTCTTTATAGACTTCAAACTTGTTATCTTCCACCGTTACGCGACCAATATGACCATCGGAATAGCTTTCAGCTGTAGAAGCAATATCACTTCTTTTGATATCTCCGATTACGACCAGATCCTTTTCTTTTGAATAAGCGATGGTATCAATATAAGCTTGCATGCCTGCTGCCCCATACTGTTCATACATGGCGACTTGTGGCTTGACTGCAGGTACAATATCGTGAATCTCATCTATGATGGCTTTGTTGAACAAGAGGAAAGCATAGGCTGCGCCGGATAATGTTTTCCCGTAGGCATCATAAGCCTTTTGACGTATATGTTCCGGTATATAATCCAGTCTTGGGTCCAATCCAACAACTGTTGGATTCTGTGTTTTTTTGATTTTTCTAATTAACTGATCAATCATTTTATGCCTCCTGATTTTCTTTATCCTCATATTGAATCACACCTTTTACAAGGGTGATTTTTACCTTGCCTGTTACTTCTATTCCATTATAAGGCGTATTGCGTCCTTTGGACTTAAAAGTCTCTTTGTCGATGGTATAGACTTCCTCCGGTTGTATGATGGTTATATCTGCCATTTTTCCCACTTCCAAGCTGCCTTTATCAATGCCTAGTAACTTTGCAGGATTTTGACTCATCTTTTTAATGAGTTGACTCGGTGTTAGAAGTCCTGAATGTACCAGTGTTTGTAAAGATAATCCCAAAGCCGTTTCCAGACCTACAATACCGTTGGCTGCACTGTCAAATCCACTTTCTTTTTCTGAAGGTGCATGAGGTGCATGATCTGTGGCTATTATATCTATTGTACCATCTTTTAATCCTTCAAGTAGGGCATTTACATCTGCTTGTGTTCTAAGAGGCGGGTTCATTTTCATGTTGGCATCTTGTCCATCTACTGCTTCGTCTGTTAAGGTAAAATGATGAGGACATACTTCTGCAGTTACATGAATGCCTTTGCTTTTTGCCTCTCTTATTAAATCCACACTTCCTGCTGTACTGACATGGCATAAGTGCAGTCTTGCCCCTGTGCTTTTTGCAAGTAGAATGTCTCTGGCTGTTATAATATCTTCTGCATCATTGGAGATGCCAGATAATCCCAGTTCTTTTGATTGTTTACCCTCATTCATACAGCCACCATAAGCCAAATCATCGTCTTCACAATGGGACAAGACCGGAATGTTAAGCCTAGCCGCTTCAAACATGGCTGTTTTTAAAATCTTTGCATTTAAAACAGATCGGCCATCTTCACTCATGGCAATCGCGCCACTGTCTACCATCATATCAATTGGTGCTAATACTTCACCTTTTTGACCAAGGGTTATGGCACAAACAGGCAGTACATGGGCATGACCTTTTTCTTTAGCTTTCTTAATAATATACTTGATAGTCTTAGGTGAATCAATAACCGGCTTGGTGTTGGGCATACAGCACACAGTTGTATAGCCACCTGCTACAGCACTTAAAGTGCCAGACTCAATATCTTCTTTATATTCATATCCCGGCTCTCTAAGATGAACATGCACATCAATAAGCCCCGGCGTTACCCAACATCCTTTTGCATCAATGATGGTTGCATCCTTGCTATCATGAATTTGGCCTATTTTCTTGATTTTTCCTCGTTCCACCAATATATCGGAAATTTCGTCTCTACCGGATGCCGGATCAATAATTCTACCATGCTTAATAAGTATTTTCATTGCTACCTCCATTTCTAAGTGAACTTATATGACTTTGTGGTCTAAATAATAAGCTTTTGACATTTGCTTTATGTTGAAAAAGGTACGCTCCTAATATAAAAAAACAATAAACGAATTGGCCTAATACCAATCATTTATTGTTCTATACATGTCAACGTTTAATTCTGATAGTTTGGTATGATACATACCCTCTACCACAAAAGTTATAATACATTTCATCCTTTTTTTTTCGCCACAAAAATACGCACCGATGTCTCGCATCATATTCCCTCCCTTTTTGGCCTCTCTGGACCAATTTAAAGTTAGCATGCGTAACGCTAAATATACTTTATTAATTTCAATAAATTCTAACATAGGGTGTCTGGATTGTCAACGGTTATGTTATCCTATTAGAGATACTTACATATTTTTTAATCGCTCGGCTTGATCTGCTGTGGTTAGGCTATCAATCAGCTCATCTAAATCACCATTTAAAATGGATTCTAGCTTATGTAGCGTTAATTTGATTCTATGGTCCGTCACGCGACCTTGCGGGAAGTTATAGGTTCTTATTTTTTCACTACGATCACCTGTGCCCACTTGGCTTTTTCTACTCTCTGCCTGTTCAGATTGTTGTTTCTGAAGCTCCATCTCATAGAGTCTTGAACGTAAAACTTGTAAAGCCTTATCTTTATTTTTTAGTTGTGATTTACCATCTTGACAGGAGACAACCAGGCCTGTCGGGATATGAGTAATACGTACCGCTGAGTCTGTTGTATTAACTGATTGGCCACCATTTCCTGAAGATCTAAATACATCAATTCGTAAATCATTCATATCCAGTTCGACTTCAACATCCTCAACTTCCGGCATCATAGCAACTGTAACCGTTGATGTATGAATCCTACCTCCCGATTCTGTAGTTGGAATTCTTTGTACACGATGCACACCACTTTCATACTTGAGTTTTGAATATACATTGTTGCCACTGATTTCAAAAATAATTTCTTTGAATCCACCAATACCGTTTTCATTAACGGAGACAATATCTATCTTCCATCTTCTGGAATCTGCATAATGACTATACATTCTGTATAACTCTGCATTAAACAAAGCAGCCTCATCACCACCAGCACCTGCTCTTATCTCAACAAACACATTTTTTTCATCATTAGGGTCTTTTGGAATAAGCAGAATTTTTATTTCCTCCTCCAGTACTGATAGTAAGGCTTTGCTCTCTGATAATTCTTCCTTAGCCATTTCCTTCATTTCTTCATCGGACTCTTCGTCCAACATCATCAGCATTTCTTCAATATTATTTTTGGTTGCTACGTATTTTTTATACTTTTCAACAATAATCGACAAATCACTGTGTTCTTTCATCAGTTTACGCCATCGATCTTGTTGGGAAATTATCTCTGGGTCATTAATCATCTGAGATATGTCTTCATATCTTGCAACCAAACCTTCTAATCTATCAAACATTTTATCACCTCTGTTTTAATTTTATTCTATTTCTGACCGACAATCATTCGATCATTTCCAGATAAGTCCTTATAACCTTTTAGATTTTTGTATTCACTTTCTTCCATCAAGCTAAGAACGGCCTCCTTTTGATTGTAGCCTATCTCAAAAAGTAAATAGCCACCTTTTTTTAGATAGGGCTTACCTTCAACAACAATACGCCTATAAAAATCTAATCCATCGGTTCCACCATCTAGTGCCAAACTGGGTTCCTGATCTTTAACTTCGGTTCTTAGAGTGTAGATGGTATCAGAAGGTATATAAGGCGGGTTGGAAATAATCATATCCACACTCATTTGTGGCACCTCTATAAATAAATCACTCTTATATAAAGCAAGACGGTCGTTTACACCCAGGTTAAGACCATTCTCATGAGCTATGGAAATTGCCTCGTAAGATACATCAACACAATAAACCTTTATCTCTGCACATTCTTTTAAAAGGGTTATACCAATACAGCCACTGCCACTGCACATATCTATAACTTGTTTCATTCTATTTTCTTTGATTAAAGAAATGCCTTTTTCTACTAACTCTTCTGTCTCAAATCTAGGTATCAAGACATTACCATTAACTTTAAAGTCATAACCGTAAAAGTTCTGATAGCCAAGTATATGCTGAATTGGTTCCCCCGCTAAACGTCGTTGTATAAGATTCATATAGCTAAGGTAAGTCTCTTCTGATAAGTTCTTTTCCTGTATAAGCATAATGTCTGTTAAGCTACAG
This sequence comes from Petrocella sp., assembly GCF_059865615.1. Classification (NCBI taxonomy): domain Bacteria; kingdom Bacillati; phylum Bacillota; class Clostridia; order Lachnospirales; family Vallitaleaceae; genus Petrocella; species Petrocella sp. The sequence continues at coordinate 15,717 of NZ_JCBCDA010000091.1, forward strand.
CCCATCAGTTCAGCTAATAACCACTTAGCATCCACTTCTGCTTCTTGCTTATTTGCAAGTTCAAACTTACTTTTAACATCTGCCAATACCTCACCGATTTTATGCTGGTTCATCAATGGGTTCATCTTTCCATGTGTCTTCTTCTAATACATTCATAAAAGCTGTAATAGCGATTTCTACCTGACTTGCATCCGGTTCACTGGTCGTAATTCTTTGTAAGGCCATTCCTGGTGATGCAAAAAGATTAATAAGACCATTATCAAACTTACCGAATATTTTTAGTAGCTCATAAGAAATCCCTGCGATTAAAGGTAATGCCAATAACCTAACGCCGATACGTAACCAAAATGTCTGAACATTGATAATGGTTAATACAACAATGCTCACCGTAACAATAATAAAAATGAAATTTGTGCCACATCGCTTATGGAAACGTGAATGTTCCATAACATTTTCTATTGTTATCTCATCACCACTTTCGTAGCAATTAATTGTTTTGTGTTCTGCGCCGTGGTATTCGAATACTCTCTGTATATCTTTCATTCTAGAGATGAGAAAAATATAACCAATTAGGATGAGTATTCTAATAATGCCATCCATTAAATTCATCCAACGTCCTTCCGGTAAAAACCTTCCCATTATTTGAGAAAGGAATGCCGGCACAATGAAAAATAAGCCTATGGATAAGGCTAATGCCAGTACCATAGAAATGACGATAATAATATCATTCATACGATCTCCAAATTTTGCTTCAAGAAATTTTTCAAACTTTGAAGGGGCTTGTTCTTCACCTTCTACTTCAAAAAACTCAGCAGAAAATGTAAGAATCTTCATACCAATAACCATGGATTCTAAAAAAGCAACGCCACCTCGAATCAAAGGGAGCCCTAACACTTTGTAACGCTTTGTTAAACTAGCATACTCTCTCTTATCTAATACTATTTTTTTATCAGATGTTCTAACGGCTGTGGCATATTTTTCATTGTTTCTCATCATGACGCCTTCAATAACCGCTTGTCCACCAATACTTGGTCGTTCCATATTATCACTTCCATCTATTTGATTTTTTAACCTATTACACTAAGTTTAAGATTTCTTTAGTATATCACACTCTTATTAGAGCTGCCAATAAAAATCCATTGGGTTCAGCTTAGAATTAGAAAAGGATGACTACATTGTACACCTCTATAGAAAAGAGCTGAGGAAAACCTCAGCTCTTCGTTTTTTCTTCTCTAGGAAAGTTTATGCTATGTTAATGCGTTAAAGCATCCCGTTAACGCTCAAAGAAATCTTTCCTGCTGGAACCATTTGCTCTGCAAAGCGAGGCGTAGCCTCTTTGTTCTTATGCTTCTGTGTTTTGTCTGAATTTACGATTGAATTTATCAATACGTCCACGTGCCTGAACAGATTTTTGTTGACCTGTATAGAACGGATGACATTTTGAGCAAATCTCTACGTGTATTGATTCATTTGTAGTTCCAGTAATAAATTCGTTACCACAGTTACATTTAACTGTTGCTTGATTATAAACCGGATGAATGCCTTGCTTCATTCTTTTCACCTCTTTCGCCCGTGCTAATATTATATGACCGACATAATATATCGAGCAATATTTTCAATTGAGAATTGATATTTCTCAAAACAGCTCTTAAATTATAACATAAATGTTTTTATATATCAATCTTTTTAATAGTTTGACAAAATATTTTTTGATAGCTTATGAATATACTCAGCATTTGACTTCGTGTCCATAAATACTTTTAGCATAGAATCAATGACATCTTCTGATCTCATATTGGCGCTGACTTTTCTTAGTTTATTAACAGCTTCAAGTTCCTCTGCCGTATATAGTAAGTCATCTTTTCGAGTACTGGATTTGGATAAGTCTATGGCAGGGAATATGCGACGTTCTGAGAGTTTACGGTCAAGAACAACCTCCATATTTCCAGTACCTTTGAACTCTTCGAATATTACCTCATCCATCTTACTTCCCGTTTCAATAAGCGCCGTCGCTAATATGGTTAAGCTACCGCCTTCTTCAATATTTCTAGCCGCACCAAAGAATTTTTTCGGCATATGCAATGCCGCTGGATCAAGGCCACCTGACAACGTTCTACCACTTGGTGGAATAATGAGATTATAAGCTCTAGCTAATCTAGTAATACTGTCTAATAAAATAACCAAATCTTTTTTTTGCTCTACCAATCGTTTTGCTCGTGAAATTACCATTTCTGAAACCCTTTTATGATGTTCAGGTAGTTCATCAAAAGTTGAATAGATGACTTCTACATTTTTACCTTTAATTGAACGTCTAATATCTGTAACTTCTTCAGGCCGTTCATCAATCAATAATACAATAAGATAGACATCCGGATGGTTCTGAGTAATTGCATTTGCTACTTTTTTTAATAGTGTTGTTTTTCCTGCCTTAGGTGGTGCAACAATCATGCCCCTTTGGCCCTTGCCAACCGGTGCAATGAAATCAATTAAACGTGTAGACAGTTCGCTGGACACTGTTTCAAGATGCAAACGTTCATTAGGAAATATTGGGGTCAAGCTTTCAAAATTTGGTCGTTTAGCTGCAACTGAAGGTAGATCACCATTAACCGATTGAACATAAAGCAAAGCTCTGAATTTTTCATTTTCTTTTGCAACCCTTATGTTCCCTTTTAGCATATCTCCAGTCTTGAGATTAAAACGTCTAACTTGAGAGGGTGAAACATAGACATCATCCTCACCAGGCATATAGTTTTCCGAACGTATGAAACCAAATCCATCCGGTAATACTTCCAATATACCAAAGGCTATTTGGCCACTGTCTAATCCATTCGGATCCTGAGGTACTTCTGATTTTTTCTCCTCGGTAATTTCCGAAGTTTTTGGGGATGCTTTTTCTTGATTCTTGGATGAATTCGAAAGCTTAGGTTCGGATTTTGAGTTTTTATTTTTTGTTCTTGCTTCTTTTTTTACTTTAGTCTCTTTTTCCTCTTTTTTCTCCTCAGTTTCTGTCTCATCTACTTTCTTTTCATGGGCTTTGGCTTCTTCTTTCATCTGAATTTCAGTTAAAAGCATGACCAACTCAGCTTTTTTAAAAGATGTAACACTTCTCAAACCAATTTCCTTTGCCTTAGCTCGCAATTGAACCAATGTCATTTTTGAATAATCAACACTCAAAACAGACCTCCTAATAATATGTAATTTTAATATATGGATTGTAAATCATAATGAATATATCAGAAAAGAATAATTACCCTTAAATCGATGCATTTATTATACCACATCTTACTTACTCATAACAGCACAATGGCAGAAATTGCAAAGAAAATAATTAAGGTTAATGCATCTGTTATTGTTGTTATAAGAGGATTTGCCATTGTAGCTGGGTCTAACTTAAGTTTTTTAGCTAATATTGGTAGCATGCCCCCTACTGTCGTTGCCGTAACAGAAGTTCCAATGAGCGTCAGACCTACGATAGAAGCCAACTTTAGGTCTTGTCTTAGTAGTAGAATTCTTGTAAAATTCAAGCCCCCTAAAGTTCCACCTATATAAAGACCCACTTTTATTTCCTTCCAGATAACTGCCATGAAATCTTTAAAATCTATTTCCCCTAAAGTGATGCCACGAATGACGAGTGTGGATGATTGTGCGCCTGCATTACCCCCTGTTGACATCAGCATAGGTATAACACCAAACAAAATAGCAAATTGTGCTGTTAAATATGTATTCTTATTCGATATGTATTCCGTTATAGTGGCAGAAAACATTAGAATAACCAACCACATCAACCTGCGTTTTGCCAAATCAAAAGATGTCATACTCATATATTCCATATCGGATGGCTCTATCGCCGCCATTTTTTGAAAGTCTTCCGTTGTCTCTTCTTCAATAACATCTACAACATCATCAATTGTTATGATACCTACAAGTCTGTTTTCATGATCAACAACTGGTAAAGATAAGAAATCGTATTTTTTAAATATGTTGGCAATAACCTCTTGATCATCCGTTGTAGATACCGAAATGACCTCAGTTTCCATGATGTCTCCAACCAAGTGGTCTTGGGGACTTAGTACAAGTTCCTTTAAGGAAACAATGCCCTCAAGTCGCCTTGTATTATCTGTTACAAAACAAGTGTAAATCGTTTCTTTCGTAATGCCAATGCGGCGAATACGGCTCATAGCATTTTCAACTGTCATATCCGCTCTCAAATCAACGAATTCTATTGTCATAAGACTCCCGGCAGAAGCCTCTTTATAATTTAGAAATTGATTGATAAGCTTTCGTTCTTTATCTGTAGCATCACGAAGTATCATCTTAACGACATTAGCCGGCATTTCTTCTAATAAGTCAATCTTGTCATCAAAATTCAGTTCATTAATAATGTAAGCCAATTCCTTTTCGCTAATAAGCATTGAAATCTCCGATTGTGTTTCTATATCAAGGAATGCAAAAACATCGGCAGCAATTTCTTTTGGTAATAATCTATAGACAATCAGAGCATCTCTATCCTCAAGTTCTTCAATGAGTTCAGCGATATCAGCCTCTTGTAAATCAACTAATTGAGTTCTTATTTTTTTATACGCCTTTTCGTTAATCAATTCTATGAGTTCATTAATTTCCAATATAAACCCTCCTAAGTAAAGTAATAAATACGTTGATAAGTCATGGTATATATATCCTTCATTATAATAGAATATCGATTCGGGTATCCGTCCATATTATCAACACCTTTCTTTACATAATGGGTTAAAAACTACTACTACTGCAAGTCTATCAAAATATAATTAAAATGTAAACTGGCATTTATGGTCGACTGCCCATGTTTAAACCATAATATAGGTAAAACTCTAAAAATATCTACGTTAAATTCTTTTTATTCAAAAGAAGCTCTTTCCTCTAATACAAGAAAAGAAGCTTTGCCTCGTTTTGCAAAGCAAATTGTTCCGGCAGGAAATATTTCCTTGATTTTAGTGCGATGCTTCAATGTATTAACATGGCATAGACTCTCCTGGAGAACAAAAAAAGCTCGCTAACCGCAAGCAGTCAACAAGCCCTCTCAATGAAGTTAGCGTGCGCAGAAGGATTTGAACCCTCGGCCTTCTGGTCCGTAGCCAGACGCTCTATCCAGCTGAGCTATGCGCACATAATTTGGTTCATCTCATTCTTAATTAAAACATGCCGGAGACCGGAATCGAACCGGTACGACTTTAAGGGTCGCAGGATTTTAAGTCCTGTGCGTCTGCCAGTTCCGCCACTCCGGCATAATAAAAAACCTATGATGGTTCAACATCCATATCAGACGTAATGGGCGCAACAGGGCTCGAACCTGTGACCCCCTGCTTGTAAGGCAGGTGCTCTCCCAGCTGAGCTATGCGCCCTGGGATATTTTCATTTTAATTGATGACGACCCAGAAGGGACTCGAACCCTCGACCTCCGCCGTGACAGGGCGGCGCTCTAACCAACTGAGCCACTGGGCCATAATTTATCACTACTTTTTACTTTCAACACTTTTTACTATCCCATTATAATAATTATAATGGGCCCACAGGGACTCGAACCCCGGACCATCCGGTTATGAGCCGGATGCTCTAACCAACTGAGCTATAGGCCCACATAAAGCCGACGACCGGACTCGAACCGGTAACCTGCTGATTACAAGTCAGCTGCTCTGCCAATTGAGCCACGTCGGCATATAGGTCATTTCTGTTCTACATCTTAGTTATTTACTAACTAAACCTTTTCCTTTGAAAACTCACAAAAAAAAAGAGTGACCCGTATGGGAATCGAACCCATGTTACCGCCGTGAAAGGGCGGTGTCTTGACCGCTTGACCAACGGGCCTTGTGTGTGTTTATTTTATATAGTATATAAAAGCGCTAACTTCATCTAATTCACAAAAACAGACACTTCGGTCATGTTTTTACTCCTAATATCCACTAAGCTTATTTTACGCTTTAACTCCCCGAGCTGGACTCGAACCAGCAACCCTTCGGTTAACAGCCGAATGCTCTACCATTGAGCCATCGAGGATTATTGTCTTCATTTACAAAGACTGAAAACCGCATAAGAGATTGTTTACATCGTTTCTTACATGCACATATTTTAATCTTAAGCTCTAATCTTTATAATCACTTTCT